>ONVG01000029.1 GCA_900321195.1 uncultured Eubacteriales bacterium | reverse complement strand
TCCTTAGTAACTGCCTTTGGCACAAGCGCATTTACAGCCACATCGATAGCATCACTAAGCTCCTTATATTTTGCATCTGCAAGAGCTATCTTTTCTGCATATGCAGTATCAGCCGAACCCTGGTTTTTGATGAAGTTCTCATCATTTACTGCCTGTGTAGCTTCTTGTACCTTCTCATGAACAACAGCCATTCCTGCCGGCTCATAGTCATCATCGATAAGCTGATTAGTCTTGATTATCTTTGCCTGGAGGTCTTTTCTGCCTGCCGAAGAGTTATAAGCAACATTCTTATAGCTTATTTTAGGATTAGCATTCTTTGTATAGTCAGCGACCTTAGCATGCACTGTTACATACCTGTTGATACTGCTTCCTGCAGCGAGTGCCGCTGCTGATTCTGTTCTGTGAGCAGTAAGACCGCTGTCATTTTTTGCGAGCCATATCTCATTGCTTGCGTTAGGTGTTGCTGTAACGTAGTAAGTAGCGCCCTTGTATTTTATACCGAGGTCGACCTTACTGTTACTTTCTATGTTAGCTACCCACCAGCCGCAGCCTTCATATTCCATATTTATATTGCTGTCCTTTTTATATTCACCGGAATAAATATAGCTTTTTTCAGATGTATTTATGGTCTTGCCTTCACGGTTAACTACAGAGACTATGACGGGGTTACTTGTTTTATCGTCATCGCCCTTTGCCTTAAAGTGAACAGCAGACTTCATGTTCTTTACATATACAAGGACTGTATCCTCAAGACCCTCTTTGCCGTCCCAGCCGGTGCCCTCAAAATACTTTGTATAGTAGGATTTGTTGCCGTCATTATGCCTTTTACCCAAAAATTCAAAATATATATTCTTATCATTCGGGTCGAGATACCAAAGATGGAATATCTCATTTGTCTGTGAATCATATATACCTGATTTTTCGATAGTTGAACCCTTCTGTGCAAATATTATGTTGAACCACGGAACATAGTCTGTATCTATAATATAGTCACCTGTTACCCACGCATTATTTTCAGTTCTGTTTGACATAACTGCAGGCGGGCCGTCCTTATCGCCGCTTTCAACGCCCCATACGCCGTTAGGCTGTACTTCATTTGCGCTCACAGTAGATTTATTCAGTTTAGATATAAAATCAGAATCGCTGTTATTCTGGTCAAAATCAAAGCTGTTTTCTTTCTGCTGAGATATAGGTTTATCATAATCTTCATAGAAATAATTATAAGCATTACCAACATCATGTGTATCGCTTGGATCTGTCTTCTTATCTCTGTATGTCCATACATAATAAGAAAGCTGATAGTTCATGTCCTTAGGCTGTTTTACATTAAGAACTATTCGGTCCGAAGAGCTTGATTTTTCGTTTTTCGGAGGAACAGCAATTACTGTAAGTCTGTTAGGAGTATTTGAACCTATAGTAAATGTTACTGAAAGACGTATTGTCTTTCTCTTTTTTCCGAACGCATCGGAATAACTGGAAAATCCCGTCAATTTAAGTGTAGCAGGGTCAGAGTCGTGTGCTTCCTGATACTGAGCCATAACATATGTAGTCTTATTCTGAGCTTCTTCCTCTGTACCTATTACTGCACCCTCATCAGTTGTTCCTGCGGGGTCATTCATTATAAGAAATTCCGTTGTCATATCCGAATAATCGCTGACATTATTGCTGTAATATGCCTGAGCATAATCAAGCGCACTCTTTACATTAAGATATGCCTGTCTGCCGCTTATATCAGCGCTGGTTGAAGAAAGACTGCTCAGCGCAACAAATATGAGCGATGTTGATATAAGCACAAGAAACACGCTTATTGCCATTGCCAACGGAAGAGAGAAACCTTTTTTACTTTTGTTTATCAAAGTTTTTCTCATACTAAAGCTTACTCCTTTCTTTGTTTATTACTTTTTAAATACGAGCGCTTTTGTCTGAAGAGCCTCAAAGTCCAGTTCGATAACATCCTTTGCTTCTGTAAAGGAATCGCCGACTGTACCTATTACGTTATCCTCTCTTACGTTGTTCATAACAACAGTACCCTTGAGAGTATAGTAATCTGCCATTTCTATAGTATAATCAAGGCATGTATGACACCTTGAAAATGAGTCATCAGAAAAATTCTTCTGTTTTCTCATCGTGAATGTCATCTTTTTTACTCCAAAATAGCTGAGAGAAGATGTTACATCAGGAGAACCAATTGTTTCAACAATGTTTGTTGTCAGATAAACCTTATTTTTAACAGGTGCAGGCGAGCTATCTATCGCTGTTGAGATATATTCCTCGTTCTTATTGAAAGAAGGTATATTAGCATCTTCAATAACATCTATATCAGAAGCTGTTCTTGCATATCTGGTTATAAAATTTTCTATCTGAATAGCTGTTTCCTGCTCTTGAGCAGTAGTAGAAGCAACCGCGTAATTTCTTATGGTATTTGCAACTATTCCTACGCCCATGCCCGACACTATACCAAGTATAGCTACCGTTACAACAAGCTCAACGAGGGTAAAACCTTTTTTAGACTTTCTTTTTTTAGATATCATATCTTTCTCCCTCCTTTACATCAAACTAATTCTCCATAAGGGACGAATACAGAAGATCTGACATAACCTCTTGCTGACCTTATTGATACGGTGACAACAGCTCCGGTAATGTCTGCATTTTCTCCTGACGCAGTCTGTACAGAAGATCCTTTATCAAAATCAATAGCAAACTGATAGTCACCTGTAGCAGTAAATACAGAATTGTATGTTGACAGATAATCGATACTTGACACTACGCTTCTTGCCGCAAGAATAACAGCATTTTCAGAATCCGCATGATCGCTGAAATAGCTTTCAAGATCATCCGCGTTTTCCATATTCAGCTTCTTTATAGAAGTAGCAACTGTATCACACACAGAACCTGCAAGCGCTGCCGCCTTATCCTCATCCGCATTTCTGAGCGTACCGCTGTAGCCCTGTGTCATAGCTCCGAGAGTCGCACCAAAAACTATTACTATAATAGTAACACCAACAAGTATCTCAACAAGTGTAATACCTTTTTTGGAGCGCACCTTCGGAATATGCTGCCGTAAGTGTTTTTTCATAAATTTTCCTCCTTACCGAACGCCTTTTTTTAAAACCGCAACAAAGCATTCTTCCACTTATATTTATACAATTACATTATAACTGTAATCCATTTTTATTTCAAGACTTTTTTTTTAACTTTTCCTACAAAAAAATTCATCTGTGTTTGTTTGATTATTATACAGTTTTTGCCAATATACAATTTTTTCTTTTATAAAAAGTTACTTTAGTATATATTAGCGAAAACAGTTTAAAGTTTTTTCAGAGAGAAAAACTAAAGCTCTCTGTTTCAATAACTAAAAAACGCATGAATAAACGGACAAAATTGATTTCCGTGTGCGTTTTTTTATTAACTATTGTAAAGTTTTGTTCAATATGTTAAAATCATATCAGAAATATTACCGAAAGGGTGACAGTATGATAAGCTTTGAAAATGTAACAAAAGTGTACAACAAAACCATCCGCGCTGTTGACGACATAAGCTTTAATGTAAAAGGCGGAGAGATAGTCGGTTTTATCGGACCGAACGGCTCAGGAAAAACCACAACTATGAAGCTTCTTACAGGCATCATCAAAGCCGATGTGGGAAAAATAACAGTCAACGGCTTCAACGTAAGAAAACAGCCCCTTGAAGCAAAAGCATCTATAGGCTATATTGCTGACAGCCCCGATATGTTCCTGCGTCTTAAAGGTACGGAATTCCTCGACCTTATAGGCGACATATACCGTGTTCCTACCGACGACAGGCGTAAGCGTATCAAGGAATTTGCCGAGCGTTTTGAGCTTTCCGATTCTCTCGGCTCACCTATAATGAGCTATTCTCACGGTATGCGTCAGAAAATAATGGTAATTGCCGCACTTCTCCACGATCCGCCTGTATGGATACTTGATGAACCGATGGTCGGACTTGACCCTAAATCCGCATACGAGCTAAAACAGATGATGCGTGAGCATGCAAAGGCCGGAAATGCAGTTTTCTTCTCTACACATGTGCTTGAAGTCGCAGAAAAGCTCTGCGACCGTGTTATCATCATCAAAAAAGGTCACCTTCTCTATGACGGCACTCTTGACGAGCTTGAAAACAAGAACAAAAACGGCTCGCTTGAGGAAATATTCCTTGAGCTTACCGGCAATGACAAAAAGGAGAAGGAGCTGAGCGAATGAGCATTTATCTGAAGCTTGTAAAAGCCCTTATTGCTTCCGTTGAACCCACCGCCGAAGAAAAAGGACGTAAAAAAATATTCTACGGAATAATGGCATTTATTGCCGTGTTCTTTATAATGATACCAATGGCGTTCCTTATCGGAATTATAATCTATGTCCTGACAGCAAAGCTCTTACAGCTTGGCTCAGGTCAGAACGCCGCCGAGCTTTTCTTACAGCTGACCGCCGTTTTTTCATTTGTTTTCGGTCTGAACGTCATTTTCAGCGTATTCTATTTTTCGGGAGATATCGAAAGCCTTCTCCCTCTTCCGCTCAGACCGTCAAAGATAATAGCCTCAAAATTCACTGCCGCTCTCATAAGTGAGAGTATAATGGAATTTATCATTATAATAGCTGTTTTTTCGGGCTATATCATCGCTTCGGGACTGCCGTTCTATACATGGATCATTGCCCTTTTCGGAATGATAACTCTCCCGATAGTCCCGCTTGCATACTGTGCTGTTATATGCATAATAGTAATGCTCATAACAGGCTTTATAAAAAACAAGGATACCGTAAACAAGATAACAGGCGTTCTGACATTTGCCGTCATAATCGGACTTGCTGTCCTTATATCCAAAAGCGGCGGTCTTGATACCGAGCATCTTGTAAATGCTCTTTCCGACAGGAATAATTCTCTTATCGGAATATTAGGAGTAATATTTCCGCACATCAGCTTCCTTATGAATTCAATGACAGAGCATACTATACTTAATCTGCTCATCTATATAGGCATAAACATACTTGCGGTAGCAATATTCATGATAATAGCCGAAGCTTTCTATCTTGACACGGTGGCAGGCGTATCAAGAAGCGCTGTGTCGAAAAAGAAAAGCCTTTCAAAAAGTATTTCTTCCGTCAAGGCAGGCCGTCCATCCATAAGCTATCTCAAAAAGGAATTCCGCATACTTTTCAGGACTCCTGCTTATTTTATGAACTGCATACTCATAAATCTTATATGGCCGATATTCCTGTACCTTATATATGTACTTCAGGGAAAAACAAACTTCCTCAGCTCTTTCATTGACGGAATAAACAGCGGAAACGAGTTTTATGTCCTGATATTCATACTCGGCATTTCGGCTGTTTCCGTACTCGTGACTGCCGCAAACTGCATTGCGTCATCAGCATTCACAAGAGAAGGCAGTCATCTTGCCTTTATAAAATACATCCCGCTGTCGTATATGGCTCAGATAAACATAAAAGCACTCGTCAGCATCATAATAAGCGGTGCAGGCATGCTTATATATGTAATAGCCGCATCATTATATCTGCATCTGGGCATAAAGCTTATGTTATTCTGCTGTATAATAAGTCTGCTGTCAGTTGCTTTCGCTTCATATTTCGGAATTTTTATGGACTCCGTAAATCCCAAGCTTATCTGGGACAGTGAGCTGAACGCTCTCAGAGGAAACTACAATATATTCTTCAACATGGCTATGGCAATAGTTATTGAGGGCATTACATGCGCCGGCGCATATCTCGCATTTTCATTTACAAATATCGGCTCGCTGATAATAATGCTCTCTCTGCTAATACTGCTGATGATACTTACAGCGGTGAGCTATCTTCTCTGCAAATTCAAGGCTACTGCCAATATAGACAAAATGTCCGTATAATAAGCTCAAAGCTTTATCTGAGCGGAGCTTAAAACTATAAAATACAAAATATAAAAATGAGGTGTAATCATGCCGTTTATCAGCACAAAAACTAATGTCAGCATTTCAAAGGAACAGGAAAAGGTTCTCAAGACCGAGTTCGGCAAGGCAATTTCTCTTATCGGAAAAAGTGAAGCATGGCTCATGCTCAGCTTTGACGATAACTGCAAAATGTACTTCAAGGGCAGCGACGAACCTTGCGCCATTGCCGAAGTAAAGCTCTACGGCAGGGCAAGCAGCTCTGCTTATGACGCTCTTACTGCAAGTCTCACAAAAATTCTTGCAAATACTCTTTCAGTATCACCCGGCAGGATATATGTAAAATATGAGGAGGTCCAGTACTGGGGACTTGCAGGAAGCAATTTCTGATATTTCCGCAAAATAATCATAATACTATCAATAAAATTCCGGTATTGTACAATATTGCCGGAATTTTATTTTGCTTTAAATAATATTTTATTAGAATTATATCTTTTGTGTATAAAAATTAGCACCAAAATGTTTTTATTGAATTTTTTTAAGAATTAAGCAATAAAAATTTAACACTATTTTTACAGCAAATTTTTGTAAATCTATTGCAAGAATTAAAATTATTTGTTATTATAATTATAATAAACAATAATGATAATGAATAATTAATATTATAATGATGTAAATTTAGAAAGGTAGGTGAGTTTTATGGGAAGGACTTCTAACAAGGATGCGCAAAGCACATTTGAAGACTATTTCAAAAGAGCAACAAGTCCTATGATGACACTTCTGCTCTTGAATGAAAAACCCATGTATGTTTACAGCTTATCACAAGAGCTTGAAAAGAGAAGCAACAGCACCTATAAAATGAATTTTCTATATCCTGTACTGTACCGTTTACAGCAGCAGGGCTATGTAACAGAGTACTCTCAGGAAATAACAGAAAGCCACAGAACAAGAAATTATTATGCTATAACCGACGAAGGCAAAGAATATCTTAAATTCATGCTCAAAAAATACCGTGAGCTTTTAGAAGCCGTTGATACAGTCATTGAAAACGGCATAGATACATTAGAGCTTGAATGATGAATATCATTTCAAAGCATATAAAATTTCTCCCTTTCACACTAAAACAGGCACAGCTGCAGCGCTGTGCCTGTTTTGTTAGGTGAAGAATATTATTTGAGAACTATTGCACTGTAGGGCGGAAGCTTTACTGTCTGATCCTTTACGGTTATGAGCGGATCCGAGTAGCTTGCAGGTATAGTCTCCTTTATCTCCTCGTCACTGCCTATGGCTGCAAGCAGGTAGCCTCTTACCTCTTTTATTTCAAATGTTTCTTTCGGGACTTTTACCTCTGCTGCCTTATCGGAAGCATTGAAGATGACCATTACCTTTGAGCCGTTATACTCTGTCACATATCCGGCTGCGGATTTATCGCCAAGCTCAACAGCCTTCAATGTTCCTCTTGCTATCTCAGGATTCTGATGTCTGAGAGCTATAGCGCGCTTATAGAAATTCAGAAGTGAGTTCTCGTCCTTCTGTGCTTCATCTACAGACTGGTCAGGCAGAGAATTATTTTTATTATCGGGTATTCTCTTTACATATCCGGTCATATCTGTGTTTGACCAGTACATGCCCTTACGTTTTTCAGGGTCATTCTGTGAGCCTGTCATGCTTATCTCTTCGCCGTAATACATGAACGGATTTCCGGGAGCAAGCATATAGAATGCAGCATTCATGCGTCTTTTTGTAAGTGTGCGTACATAGCCGGCACTTCTTGCGGTATCATGGTTTGAAAGGAACTGCGCGTCTATTGCATCCGGGTTATTTCCCCTTATCTGTCCCTGCCACTTTTCAAGATACTGCACATATCCGAGAGCATCCTTCTTGTTTACGCTCAGGTTGACCTTTCCGGTAGCACCCTGTACAAAGAAGTTAAAGAAGCTGTCAACGCCTGATTTATAGAATTCAAGAGTTGTTGTTGTATCCTTCCAGCACTCGCCTACCATATATACATCGGACTTTATCGTTTTTGCATAATCGTAGAGCCATTTAAGGTCTGCTATAGATGCGTCATTGCCGATCTCACTCTCGTACCACCATACTGCGTCAAGTCTGAAACCGTCAACGCCCATGTCGAGCCAGTATTTTACTACATTCTGAATCTCCTCACGAACCTTGGGATTCTGAAGGTTAAGGTCGGGCATTCCCGAATAGAACTGACACTCATAATACCAGTCATCAACTCCCGCCTTGCTCCAGCCTCCGCTTGTGTGATTCCTTTCAAAATGATAGTACTGAGCATAGCCGTCTGTTTTTCCTGCTTTAAGCTCCTCTATTGCTTTCTGATACCACTCGTGTTTAAGAGCAGTATGGTTTATAACAAGGTCGATTATAACATCTATATGTCTTTTATGAGCTTCGTCAAGCAGCTTCTTGAAATCCTCATTAGTGCCGTATGCTTCATCTACCTTCATATAATCTGTAACATCATATTTATGATATGAAGGTGACTCCATTATCGGCATCAGCCATATTCCCTCTACTCCGAGGTCAGTCCTTGTATTCGGGTCGCCGTCATTAAGATAATCAAGCTTCTGGATTATACCGTTCATATCGCCTATTCCGTCCGAATTGCTGTCATAGAAAGAATACGGGAATATCTCGTAATACGTCTTGTATTTATCATCCGAGAACTGGTACTGAACTGTAGTAAAACCGCCGTCATCGGGCAGCTTTATACTGCCGTCAGCACTTTGAGTACTCGCTGAAACCGAGGTCTGTGTACCGCTTGAGCCGCTTTGGGGAGTTTTCTTTCCGCCGCATCCGCATAGCAAGGCTGAAAGTATGATACTTCCCGTAAGCGCAAGAGATATTATCTTATATTTTTTCATTCATATACTCCTTTCACAAAAAAAGCAGGGTGCTTTTGGCATCCCTGCTTTTTGAATTTGAATATCAGCCCTTTACGGCACCGCCTGTTACGCCGGCAACATAGAATCTCTGCATGATTACGAAGAGTATCGTGATCGGGATAGCTATGAGTACAGCGCCTGCGCAGAATGTCGTGAATAATGTGCCAACAACTTCCTTATCAAGCATCTTGTAAAGACCAAGAGCAACTGTGAAGTTCTCTGCATTATCCTTCATGAAGTAGCTTACAAAGATGTAGTCAGTCCAGGGGCCTATAAATGTTGTAAGAGCCGTATAAACGATTATCGGCTTTGAAAGCGGAAGAATGATTATCCAGAATATCTGGTTTCTTGTTGCACCGTCTATTTTTGCAGCCTCGTCGAGTGATCTCGGGATAGTATCGAAGAAGCCCTTTGATACCTGATAGCCAAGACCTGCACCTGCCGAGTAAACGATAACAAGTGCTACAAGCTGACCTTTAAGGCCTATGATGTCCATGATATTATATGTAGCTGCCATTGACATGAAGCCCGGGAACATACCGAGGATAAGTCCGAGGTTCAGGAAAGTTTTACGGCTCTTGAAACGAAGACGTGAGAACGCATAACTTACCATGAGTATGAACAGTGTTGATATAATACATGAGAAAACTGCAACGATGAATGTGTTGAGTATCCATCTGCCGTATGGGAATGCTTCATTCGTGAAAAGATTGATATAGTGATCCAGTGTCAAGCTTCTTGGGAAGAAGGTAGTTGTAACACCCTCCTCTATACTGAATGACTGAAGTACGAGCCATACGATAGGGATTATCCAGATAACTACCATTATGGAGAGGATAATATAAACTACAGCATTAGCGATCGCTCTTTTTTTCGCATAGCCTGTACGAGCCTCGATCTGTGAACTATTTGTCATGAGAACTCCTCCTCATTCTTTGATGCTTTGGACATATTGAATGCAATGAGTGAACCCAAAGAACAAATGATGAATACCATGATACCGATAACGGCAGCAAGGTTGAAGTCCTTGGTTTCTGCAGTCAGTCTGTACAGCCATGTTACGAGCAAGTCGGTCTTACCTGCACGGTAATACTCCGGTGCTTTCGGGTCGCCGCCCGTAAGGAAGTAAATAACGTTGAAGTTATTGATATTGCCTACGAATGTAGTAATGAGGTAAGGTGTAAGTACGAAGAAGATATAGGGGAAAGTTATCTTTGTGAACTGCTGAACAGGGTTAGCACCGTCAATTCTTGCACTCTCATAGAGGTCCTCAGGGATATTCATAAGGATACCTGATGAGATAAGCATTGTATACGGGATACCTACCCACATGTTAACAACGATTACTGTTACTCTTGCCCATGTTTCTTCTGTAAGGAACGGTATAGCGTCCATACCCATGCCTGTGATAACGCCGTTGATAGGACCGTTTCTGTCAAGCATAAGCTTCATGATAAGGAGTGTAACGAACTGCGGAACAGCTGCTGTTACAACGAACATTGTTCTCCAGAAGCCCTTGAATTTGATGCCCTTCTTGTTTATCATGAGGGCGAGGATGATACCGAAGATAAAGTTTGTAAATGTTGCGAATACAGCCCATATGAGTGTCCAGATAAGTATTTTTCCGAATGTTTCGGACTTCATTGGGTTGGAATAGAATACGTCTGCGAAGTTTTTGAAGCCTACCCACTGATACAGCGTTGACGGCGGCTGATGTTTTTCATCATAGTTTGTGAACGCCATAAAGATAGTGAATATGATAGGCAGGATGGTAAATGTGAGGAGAAGGAGAACAGGAAGAGCAAGGAGAGTTATGTGGAAACGCTCATCAAGGAAAGAGAGCATTTCATCTTTGAAGTTCATAGGCTTCTTGCCGCTTGCGATTATTTCCTGTGTCTTGTAAGCGCTCTTTGTATTTGCAATATAAACAGCTATGAAAGCTATTGTTATAAGCAGAGTAAGAACGAAGAAAAGGAGGATCTTGTTTGAGTTATCGTATGTGTCGGGGTTCTGTATTTCCTCTTTGAAGCCTGTGCTTTTAAATACAGCAACCTCGCTGCCGATAGCGCCTGTACCGAATCTGTAGAAGCCCTTTGTTTTCTTTGAAGAAAGCATTATCGGGGCGTCAACGGTACCGCTGTAGATCCTTGAAATATAGTATGAGCCGAAGGTTATCATAAAGTAGATATATGCAACCTCTGTAGCGAGGAATATAAGTCCCTTCATGAACTGCTTGTGCATCATATTTCCTGCGCCCATTACTATGTATGACAGCTTTGTGCCGGCATCGCCTTTTGCAAATCTCATTCCGTAGTTACGGAAGAACATTCCGATACTTACGAAGAATTTCTTTATAAAGTATCCGATAGTAGCGAAAAGCTTTACTATTGCGCCGGGAATACCCTTAAAGAAAGAAGTGAATTTGTAGGCAAAGCGCTGTCCTTTGGTCATCTGGACATAGTCAAGATAATCCATACAGTTATACAACTCCTTTGTTACTACTTTTTTGTTAACTGTGTGAAGTACTCACCGCCTATAGAGGCGGGAGCTTCCTTTAATCCGCCCAACCTTGCAAAGGATTGCTTTTACGGGCATCAGTTTCCGAGGCTATGGGTTTTTTATGAGGCAAACCCTTCCCGTACTCCCTACGGTACTGTTATCTTACGGACAACTTTTGGAAAC
>ONVG01000043.1 GCA_900321195.1 uncultured Eubacteriales bacterium | reverse complement strand
CAATATACTCATCAATATAAGCTTTTTTCCTACTACCTCTGATGTATTGCCGTTCATTATCTCATACTTATTAAGAATATCAGGCGCGCCGATAAGCTTGTACCCCTTGTTCCGGACTGAGATTATCTCACAGCCGTCCTCTTTGAGCGCATTTATATATTTCCATACTGCGCTCCTTGTTATTCCAAGCCCGGAGCTGAGCTTTTCACCCGAAACAAAATCACCGGCTTTTTTCAGCTCCAAAAGTATATCTGATTTCAAAATTATCCACTCCGTAATTTTTAAAATACGATCTATTATAATACACCGCAAATTACAAAGATTGTACCATAAAAAGAGCGAAATATCAACCCTGTGAAAATGACTGAAAAGCGTCGAAAAATCAGATATTTTTTCATTTATTTACGCGGCTTTGACAACGGATTTGCATCAAGTCCCTTTTGTATCTGTTCATCGGCAATATGAGTATATATCTGAGTCGTTCCCAGACTTGAATGACCGAGTATAGCCTGCAGTGTCCTGATATCTACTCCGCCCTTCTGATACATCAGAGTTGCGGCTGTATGTCTGAGCTTATGTGGTGAATAGCCCTGGTCGCCCTTTCCTATCTTTGTCATATAGTGATTGACCATATGATAAACGCCCTTTCCTGTCATACGGCAGTTTTTCCTGCTGATAAACAAAGCGTTTTTATCTCTGATACCGTTTACAGGTCTGACTTTAAGATATTCCTTCAATGCGCTGACACAGGCTTTGTTCAAAGTAAGGACTCTTTCCTTGTTGCCCTTTCCTCTCACCTTCAATACATAGTCACTGTTGATATCGGAAAGATCTATCCCGACAAGTTCCGAGCGTCTAAGCCCGCAGTTAAGGAAAAATATCAATATGCAATAATCTCTCTCCTTGAATTCGCCGTCTACGGCTTCAAGCAGTTTAAGACTTTCTTCAAGTGTAAGATATTTCGGGAGCTTCTTTCCCTTTCGGGGCGCTTCAAGCTCCTCTGTCGGATCATAAGAAAGCTTGTGTGTCTTGACTGTAAGATACTTGTAAAAATCTTTCAGACTTGATGTTTTCCTTGCCCTTGTAGCTGCCTCGTTCTTTCTTTCGTCCTTGCAGTAGTTAAGAAAAAGTATTATCTCGGAAAACGTCACCGAACCTGCCATTTCCAGATCAACACCTGAAATATCTATATCATCTATCGGGACATCCTTATCGATAAGTCCTCTGTCCTTGATTATAAAGCGGAAAAATGTACGCAGATCGCGATAGTATTCATCTATCGTATTATCGGAACGTCCGCGCACATTGCTCATATAATTAAGGAACTCCATTATTATAAACGGTGCTTCTTTATAAATAGTGTAGCTCAATGTGATACCTCCCGAATTTTTCTTTAATTATATCATTCAGTCATCAAATGTGCAATATGAAACAGCTGCCGCAAAACATATAGTTCTGCGGCAGCCTTTTAGCATTTTACTTTGCCGGATATATCATGATATAAAACCGACTTAGTTATCATAAAAACAGATTTCGTTATTGTCCGAAACACTGATATTGAATATCTTTGTTTCTTCGCTTTCCTCATCGTCCTTTACGTTTACGAATATTTCATAATTGCCTGCGCTTTCAGGCTTGAATATTACATATCCGTTAGGAGAATACTGAGAAAGTGACGTCCAGCTGTCATCGCTTTCAGCCTTGTAATATACAGAGTACTGATAGAAGCCTGTGCTGCCGCTTGCGGAAGCCATAACTATAACATACTCACCGAGTACTATCTCTGTTTCGGAAACAGAAGATGTATTGCAGAGTGCATCCTGCGGTTCTGTTACCTCTACCTTGAAGTACTTTCTTGCAGACTTTCCGGTATTGTCAGTCACCTTTACACATACATCATAAACGCCTGTTTCATCCGGCTCGATAACAACAAACTGATTAGCCTTGTTGTCCTGCTTTATTATCCACTTGCCTGCTGTTTCCTTCTTGTAGGATACAGTGTAGCGATAGAAGCCTGTCGAACCTGCTGCATTTGCAATAACAAGTATATTTTCGCCTGACTCTATCTTGTTTGCCGATATGCAGGAATAATTTTTAAGGCTGTTGTCAACAACTTCAATATCAATGAATTTTTTGACCTCAACGCCTCTTGAATCCTTTATCTTTACGCATATATTGTATATGCCTGCTGAGGAAGGACTGAATACCATAACATCGTCATCACTGTACTGCTGTACTGTAGTCCATCTTGAACGGGTGCTGAGCTTATAGAGAGCCATGTACTTATAGCCGCCTGTGCCGCCTGCTGCCTCACCGATTATTGAAACATTTACTCCGAGATCATAGATAGCTGCATCAGTAAAAGATTTATTTTCGAGCGGAGCGGCATCGTTTACTTCAAGCTCAAGAACTGTGCCTACGATATCGCCGTTTGCATCGCTTGCTTCTACATATATGCTATAGCTGCCTGATGATGCAGGAGCAAATTCTACCGAGCTGTTAGAGTTGAATGACTGAAGCTCTGTCCAGCCCTCATCGGTCGATTTCTTGTATGATACAGCATAGAGATATGTGTCGCCTGAGCCTGCCGCGCTGCAAAGTACTGTGACACTGCTGCCTACAGTTATTGTGGTTTCCGAAAGTGCTGAAGTATTTTTGAATGAGTCGTCAACTACAAATTCAAGGAAGAGTTTTTCTTCTGTTCCGTCAGCGTCCTTTACCTTTATGCATACGTCATATGCGCCGTCAACAGCAGGTGTGAAGCTTACAGGTGTATTTGCAGCGTAAGCCTGAGCTGTCGTCCACTTTGAGCGTGTGCTGAGCTTGTAAAGCACTGCATACTGATAATCGCCTGTGCCGCCCTGTGCGGAAGCGTTTACCGTGAAGCTTTCACCTGATTTTATGTTATCGGATGAAAGTTCTGAGGTATTTACAAACTCTTCGGGAGCAATTGCCTTATACGTATAAGTTACTGTAATATTCTCCGAGCCGAATGTACCTGATGTGTTGTCGGAATTTGATACAAGCTCATAGCCTTCAAAGTTTATAGGAGTTGTGTTGTATTCATAGCCTTCAAGGCCTGAAAGCACAATGGTGTCAAGTGTTTCGCTGTCATCTGTGACATACAAGACATTTACCTTTGATATTGACTGAGGTTCTCCGTTCTTCATCCATGTTTCGCCGGAGATCAGATATCCGGGTCGTGCCTGACCGGGTTCCTGAGGACCAAGACCTGACGCAAAAATGACTCTTTCGTTCTCCCTATCCGGAACTTCACATACATACCAGCCTTCGCTTTCGTATGTCATAAGCTTGCCCGGCCACGGACCCAAAAGCTTTTCAGCTGAAGGACCATCACCGACATAAGCGTACATATATACATTTGTCCAGCCGTTTGCATTGTAGTAATGAACTTTAATATAAGACTCTACACGGTGATAGACGAATCTGACACTGACGGTTTCGTCATCCCCAATATATATCTCCGGACCGTCTGACTGATCAAGATCTGCCTCGTAGTTTTCGATGTCCTTCGGTTCAATATATAAAGTACCCTTAGAAGATATCAATATTTCGGGGTCATCAATATATTCGCCTGTTGCTGCATCAACAAATGTCAATTCTACATATGAATAATTTTCGCTGTCGAATACGTAGTACAAAGTCACATGCTTTTCTTCTTCGCTGAATTCAAATGTGCTGTCTGTAGTATCGATATCACCGGATATATGATCAAATACATAGCCCTCTATATCAATAGGCTCTGCGGTTCCGATTTCTCCTACAATACCATAGACAGTTTCTGTTTTGAATACTTCTTCTGTTTCCGCATTAACATGAGTTACAATAACTTTGCCATTTGTTTTTGTCTGTTTTTCAAGGAGAATAGTACCGTTGTCGCCTGAGTTAAAAAAACAAATAAAAGGAGTGTCTGAAATGGCTTCAAAAAAAGAATATCTTGATTTTGTTCTCGGACAGCTTTCGGAATTGGATGATATATCATATCGGGCAATGATGGGCGAATATATCATCTACTATAAATGAAAAATAGTCGGCGGCATCTATGACGACAGACTGCTCGTAAAACCTGTAAAGGCTGCAAGGGAGCTTATGCCCGAAGCCGTATCAGAGCTGCCGTATGAAAATGCAAAAGAGATGCTTTTGGTTGACAATATAGATGACAAAGATTTTTTGTGCAGACTATTTGACGCCATGCTTGATGAGCTGCCCGAACCCAAGAAAAAGAAACGAACCTGATATCAGCTGTATATTATAAAAAGATAATGAGTACGGAAACACCCATACTCATTATCTTTTATTCTTTATTATTCGCTTTTAAGCGCTTCTACCATATCTATCTTTTTATTCTTTCTTGCTACCATAAAGCCTACGAGCAAGGAAACTCCAAATGTCAGCAAAACGGAAACACAATAAGTCAGGGGGCCGAGCATGAGCGACAATTCATATTCGCCGCCAAGAGCAATGAGCATCCATTCCAAAGCTCCTACGCCCGCAGGAAGTCCGATAATAACGCCTATCACAGTCAGCCAGATATTCTGTGAGATTATCAGACGGCCTATCTGTTTGCTGCGGAAACCAAGCACCTTTAGAGTAGCAAGCTCACGGGAACGCTCAATATAGCTCATAACACCGAGATTGTATAAAACAACGACTCCCAATACTGCGGCAGCAATGACTAAAATTATGACCATAGCATCCAAAATACCCACAAAGCTGTTGAATGTCGCCATGAGCTGAGCCTGATCCTGCTTGCCTGAAATAAGGTCGGACGAGGGAATATCCCCCGCTGTCTTATCGGTATAAACGGCAGTCGGCTTATAATCGATACCGAGCTTATCTGCCAATGTATCTGTCATTGTCACGCTCTCTGTCATGATCGAGCGGTTATAGCCGACGACCTCGGCGGTATAGGTATCCTTTGAGCCGTAGGGTGAAAATGATATCTTCTCCCCTATTTTTGCCCTGTTTTTCAGTCTGAGGCAAAGATAAACGCCTTCATCACTCAGCTTGATACGCTTATTATTCTCATCAATGACATTCAGTTTTTCTGTAGGATTGTGTACTATATCAAGGCTGACTGTATCGCCGTCAAGACTTATACCCATAAGGCTTTCCCAGTCGCCGTCAAGACTTGCGGCAAGCTCCTTTGCCTTTGCGCTGTCTATGTTTTCAACAAGATTTACCTTTGCAGCATAGTTGGAAATATCCTTGTCAAGAAGCTCCAGAAAGCCTGACATGGTGTCACGCATACCAAGACCGCCAACCATAAGTATCATACATCCCACAATACCGAACAAGGTCATAAAGGAACGGCTTTTGTGTCTGCTGAGGTCACGGAGATTCCATTTTGTTCCGAAACGCAGTTTATCCCACAGCTTAGTACGTTCAAGAAGTGTCTTTCGCATTCTCTTAGGAGTATATGGACGGAGCGTTTCTGCGGCTGTTCCTTTGAGCTGACGATAAACTGAAAGATAGCTTATAAGCGTAAGAAATACTACAGTTCCGAGCATTACAGGATAACAGAAAAACGGTGTTGCCACTGTCCAGTCGGGCATATCGAAATATGTTCCCATCATTCCGTCCTCGCTCATTACAGACTTACACACAAGAACTCCGAGACCCGTACCGAGTGCAGTTCCCACAATACCGATAAACAGGCCGTAAGATGTGTAGTGTCGGAGAATGCGGCGGTTCTTGAAGCCGAGAGCTTTCAGCGTACCTATCTGTATTTTTTCTTTGGTAGCTATACGGTGCATAGTCGTTACCATTGTAAGTATAGCTATTGCAAGGAACAGAACAGGCAGAATTGAACCCATAGCTTTGCCCTCGGTCGCTTCACCTGTTGCTTCCTTATAGACTACGTGGTCATCCTTCGGAGTTACCATTATCGTCCTGCCAAGCTTGTCCTTAACAGCTTCTTCAAGGCTTTCCTTATCCATATCAGAAAGCAGATTTACCTGTGCATATACCTTGCTTTCGGCTTCATCCAAAGCCTTTTCCGTCAGCATTTCATCAATCTTTTTACTGAGCATACTGTCGGGAACTCCTGCTTTTTTAAGCTCATCGGTCACGGTCATCTTCATTTTTTCACGAACAACAGACCTGAGCTTTTTCGGTGACATATAAGCATAGCCGAATGTGCTGTAATCGGGCATGAGCTGATTTTTGTCGGCTACGCATATCATGTGTTCGCTCGCTTTTATAAGACCGACTATCTTTCCGCTGATATCCATTCCCTGAAATTCGACCGTAAGTTCATCGCCTATCTTATAATCATTTGCTGCCGCGAACTTATCCGAAAGCCAGAAGCCGTCCCCGTTTTTGTCGTATTTTTCGCCGTCCGTAACGACAAATTTAGAAACGGTATAGTTTTCGCTGACATCAAAAGCAAGCGATTTGTTCTTCTTATCCTTGACGTCAAGACTGACAGACAGAAAACGAGTCGCAGCATCTACTCCGTCAATGGAAGCTATCTTGTCAAGCTCGCTTGAAGTAAATCCGTCCTGAGAATACAGACGGTAATCCGCATATCCGGTATCGGCAAAAAATCTTGAAGTATCATATTCTATGGTGTACCACTCCATATTGAAGCCCAAGAAAATACCCATGCCGAGAGTTATCATTATTATCATGGAGATAAACTGCGCCTTATAGCTCCATGCGGTACGAAATAATTTGCGTATCAGCATTACCATTCCACCTCGTCTGCGCTCATAGGCTCATCCTGTTCCTCTATCGAACGTATTTTACCGTTTTTCACACGGATCACAACATCAGCCATTTTTGCGATGCTCTGGTTATGCGTTACTATAACGATAGTCTTGCCGTAGCTTTTAGCCATTTTGAGAAGAAGCTTCAGAACCATAACACCGGTTTCGGAATCAAGCGCTCCTGTCGGCTCGTCACAAAGAAGCACCTGCGGATTTTTACACAGCGCTCTTGCTATAGACACTCTCTGCTGTTCACCGCCGGAAAGCTCTGACGGGAAATTATGCAAATGCTCGGAAAGTCCGACCTCCTCTATCATCTGCTTTGCATCAAGATGATTTTTTGATATTTCGGACACAAGTTCAACATTTTCATAGACTGTAAGTGTAGGTATAAGATTATAAAACTGGAACACAAAGCCTACTGTTGACGCGCGAAAATCTGCCAGCTCATTATCGCTGAGCTTTGAGATATCCTTTCCGTTTACGGTTATCGTGCCCTCCGTCGGACTGTCAAGACCTCCGAGCATATTCAGCAGGGTACTTTTGCCTGCTCCCGAAGGACCGAGAATTACAACGAATTTTCCCTCATCCAGTTTGAAGTTCACCTTATCAAGCGCTTTCAGTTCATGCTCTCCTGTTTTGTACACCCTTGTGACGTTTTCAAATTCTACAATAGACATTTCCGCTCTCCTCTTTTTATTCTTTTATTGTACTTAACTTTTCGATTATAAATAATCGCTGATATTTGATAATTTGATGAAAAAAAGTAGAGTATTCTTTACTTTTTTTTATGCTAAACAGCGAAAAACATCTTTTTTAATAAGCTTCTGTCATTATAAATTATGCTTTCTGGATTTTCGTTAGATTAAACTAACTCGATTTCTTTAAAAAAGCCGATAAAATTAATATCGGCTTTAGTTAGCGCTCTATAACAAGTTCTTATATAGTTTAACAAATCTAATTTGATTTATCAACAATAATCCTGCAATCTGCAGGAAATCAATTTTATCCGTCAGTTATCGGGGGGAAACCCTTTTCTTGCGAAAAAAGGGTTTCCCCCCGCGGTTTTTAGTTACTGAAACAGAGAGTTTTATTTCTTCTCTTTTATTGCCTTGTTTGCCTTGTACTGCTCCCTGAGAAGCTTTACTATCTCGGCAGGCTTAGGCGGATTACCATACATCAGTACTCCTATCCTGTATATAGCCGATGCAAGCATTCCGAAAAGATATATCGATATAAGCTGCACAAGAATCGAAAGTATTATCTCTATAGCACTTACATTTACAAGCGCAACTCTTGCAAACATAGCTATCGGCGCTGTAAATGGTATGTATGAGCATACTATCATAAGTGTTCCGTTGAGTGAATCTGCACCCATTGACATTATAACTATCATAAATGCCGCAACATAAAGTATCATAAGAGGTGAAGTAAGTGTGTTCAGATCCTCACTCCTCGATGCAAGAGATGACAATGCTCCGAGAAGGAATGAATAGATGAAATATCCGAGAATAAAGAACAGTACCGCATACAATACTATCGGTATCGGGAAATTGATAAATTCAAGTATTTCCTTGGGTATTGAATTTGCGCCTATCGTAGACACTGAGCCTAAAGCTGTAAGAAGGATAACACAAAGCTGAGTAAGTCCTGCAAGACCTGAGCCTATTATCTTTCCGAACATAAGATGTGACGGCTTGGCGCAGGTTATGAGCATTTCCATAGCTCTCGAATTCTTCTCGGATACAACGCTTTGCGATACCATCTGTCCGTACATTACTATAGCCATATAGAGCATCATTATAAGTATGTATGCCGACCAGTAATTCTTTGTCTGGTCGACGCCTGTCGTTATCGTGCTTGACGATATCCTTGCGTTGAGTATCTTTCCGGTTTCCTCGGCAGAAATACCTGCCTTTTCAAAGCTTACTGTCCTGAAAACATCCGTTATCACCGTATTGAGTATTTCAGAATTTCTGCTCATCATCGAATTGTTCTTTGTGATATAAGTATAGCTGACAGGCGTATCAAGAACTACGCCGAATTCATATTCAGAGCTGTCAACCTTATTCTTTATATCCTCAATATCCTTGCTGTCCGTTTTTATATCATAATTAGGATAGTACTTTCCGAATACAGCCGTTACCGTATCATTCTCCTCATAAGCATTGTTCATAACCGCTATTATACGCTTATGTCCTTCCCCTGAGCCTTTTTCTCCTTCAGAGACAACGGATGATATTATTGCCGGTATGAAAGCGGTAAACATTATGAGCAGCATGAATATTATCGTTGAGATTATAAAAGACTTGCTCTTTACGCATGAAAGATATTCAAATTTAAGCACCTGCAATATATGTTTCATATTCCCGCCTCCGTATACTCAACAAAAATATCATTCAGCGTCGGTTCACAGACCTTAAAGCTGTCAATATCAAAGCCGCATTCTGAAAGTCCTGCGAGAAGCCTTGACTTGAATTCCGCATCCCTGAGCTTTATATTAAGGACTGTTTCCTCTTTTTCGTCAATATCAGCCGACAGTATCATATCACCCATTTTTGATATGATAAATGATGATATCTTGTCCGCGTTTTCCGATACTATCTCTATCCTGTCCCTCGGATAGCTCCTCTTTATGTCCTTTATCCTGCCGTCAAGCGCTATTTTTCCGGAATTCAGCACACAGATATTATCACAGAATTCTTCTATGTAGTTCATCTGGTGACTTGAAAAAAGCACTGTCGTTCCGCCGGATATCATTTCCTTTATGACATCCTTGAGAAGCATAGCATTAACAGGGTCAAGTCCCGAAAACGGTTCGTCAAGTATAACTATCTGCGGATCGCACATCAGCGTTGCGGCAAGCTGTATTTTCTGCTGATTGCCCTTGCTGAGAGTTTCAAGCTTTTTGTTCTTGTACTCACTCATGCCCATTCTTTCAAGCCATTTCTCACAGGCTTTTTTTGCATCCGGCTTGCTCATTCCTCTCAGCATTGAAAGATATACGAGCTGTTCGGTTATTATCTTTTTCGGATAAAGTCCTCTTTCTTCGGGCATATAGCCTATGCGTATCTTTTTCCTGTCTATCTGCTTTCCGTCGGTAAGCACTCTGCCGCTGTCAGGATAAAACACGTCCGAGAGCCTCACCGCTTTTGGCATTAAAGGAAACGTCTTTCAGCACTTCCTTTTCTCCGAAGCTTTTAAAAACATTTGATATCTGAAGTTCCAACTGTTTCCCTTCTTTCATTAATAGTAAAATATACACGGTGAGAAAACAACGTGTATATAGACTCTGAATAATTTACATGTATCAGTTAACAAGACGCATGAAACCAAAGAACGGAAGATCCTTTGCTTTTCCGGCAAGTATGTTTTTGATCGCATTATAGAGCATAAATATCGGTATAGCATAGCATATCGCAAAGAAGACTATATCCATGATTATTCCGAAAATGCTGAGACTTGCTCCGCTTGAACCGACTGTTGCCTGCTGAGTACATGCGACACCTACTATGCCGCTGAACATAAGATACAAAAGTGAGAACGGTATGCTCATTATAAACATTATCAATCCCTGATTTCCGTAATACCTCGCATAGCGTGACTGCGGACTGAACACGAACGGTACCCAGAAGGTTATTCCAAACAAAGCGATTATTGAAATTTTCTTATTTTTGGCAGCGTCCTCTTTTTCATAATCAAGGCTGTGATCTGTTGTTTCCGTAAACATTTTCAATATCTTATCTTTAAGCTGCAGATCTTCGTTTTCTTTATTTTCTTCTCCCTGTCCCTCAGGCTTTTCTTTTTTCTCAAACTTAAAGTTCTTTGAGACCTCATACGGATTTTCTTTCGGTTCTTCCGGTTCAGCGGGTGTTTCTGGCTCAACAGGCTTTTCAGCCTCAGCAGGCGTTTCATCCTTTACATCCTGCTGCTCGGCTGCGCTTGTTTGAGGCTCCGCGATAGGTGCGGTCTGCTGCGGCTGCTGTTCATAGCCGTACTGTTCCTGCTGCTGATAGCCGTATTGCTCCTGAGACTGTGAATACTGCTGCTGGTCATAGCCGTAATCATCCTGCGCATACTGATCCTGCCGATCATAGCCGTAATCGTCCTGCGCATACTGATCCTGCTGGTCATAGCCGTAATCATCCTGCGCATACTGACCCTGCTGATCATAGCCGTAATCGTCCTGTGCATACTGATCCTGCTGATCATAGCCGTAATCATCCTGTGCATACTGACCCTGCTGCTGATAGCCGTAATCATCCTGCGCATACTGACCCTGCTGCTGATAGCCGTAATCATTCTGTGTATATTGATCCTGCTGCTGATAGCCGTAACCGTTCTGCTGCGGATATTGATTTGAGGTCGGAGCCACAAATTCCGTAGAATTACAGTTTATACAAACCCTCGCCTGATCAGGCAGCGACGCTCCGCAAGAAGCACAAATTTTCATATTGATCCTCCTCTGTTTCTCAATAATTTATACAAAAAATGTATAACTAACCAATTTTACCTTAATTATTATATTATATTTTGCTTAATATTGTCAATATGAACACATAAATAAATGTTTTTTATACTTAAAATTTTTAAACTCATATTAATGCAATTTGCAGAAAACAAAAAGGTACAGCCGCCGACAAGCTGCTGCACCTATAGTTTGAATTATTTATTCCAAAGACCCGAATAACCGGGGACAAAATCTGATCCGAAGCATATCTCGTGATATCCGTCATAGCTCGGACCGTCATAGCTCTTTATATCCTTCTGGATTATTTCCTTTGTGACTATCTTGAGAGGAACATCCTGCTCAACAGGCAGTGTAAGACCGCCGAACACTCTGAGAACATAATCAACTATAGCGTATGCTGTCCATTCATAGCTGCTTGCAACGAGCATTTGTATATTTCCTGCCTCTACAGCCTCAAAAGCTTCAACAGAGCTGCCGGCAGCGATTATTCTCAGCTTATTGTTCATCTGTGAAGCTGCAAGAACAACATCCGGTATAGCCGACTCGTCAAACACAAATACAAAGTTTATGTTTGAATCTGATTTAAGAGCATTCTTTATGCTGTCGGTAAGACTGTTTCCTATATCCTTTGTCTTGACATTGAGAGTTGTGCAGTAGCCGTTTTCAGCTGAAACATACTTTTCAAATTCAGCCTTAAATCCCGTGAATACTGTTTCCGATATTTCAGAGTCGGTACAGTTTATTGCAAGAGCATTTACTTTTGCATTAGACTTGACTATGCCCCAGTCTGCCATGAGTTCGCCTGCGCGCTGATAGTTTATCGGAACAGTGTAGTCAACATAATGGTCATTTTGTGCAAGACCCTTGCTTCCTGCGGAAAACACCTCTATACCGTTAGCCTGAGTAGTTTCTATAGCACCTTCGATATCGCCCTTATTGATATTGCCTGCAAGGATAGATACATCCGACTTATTCTCTACCGACTTTGCAAGAGCTTCGCTCAATGACGATACAGAGCCGTCGGTCGATTCTATCTTTACATTCTTCGGGTCAAAGCCTGCCGAACCCGCAGCAAGCTTGAATGTGCTTGTAAGGCGTTTGCAGTAGCTTTCGTCACTGTTCTTAGGTATAAACGTAAGAGTTTTGCCCTTTGATATTGATGCGGCATCTATGGTTTCCGATGTACATGTGAACTTAGGAGTTTCCTGAGCAGCCAAAATTTTCTTGTTAAGCTCTGAAAGCTGGTCATGGTTTATCCTGGGCTTCTTCTCGTCAACACTTACTTCCATCGGTTTTTCTTCTTCTTTTTTCTTCTGTGAAGTCTTTGAAGACTTGGTACT
>ONVG01000091.1 GCA_900321195.1 uncultured Eubacteriales bacterium | reverse complement strand
CTATCTATGTTGTCAAGGGAAAAGTCAGCCTTACGGCTGACGGGCAATTCATCCCACCGCCTTAGAGGCGGGGGACTTCTTGCCCATTCAGGTTAAAAAGTAAGCTGTGCCGTTTCCGGGAGAGAGCCGAAAGCACCGATGTCTTTAAGAAGAGTGATGACCGCACCGGAAACCCTTGCGCGCTGCTGGAAATCTTCAACAGAGGTGAACTCGCCGTCTTTCCTTGCGTCCATAAGTCCGGATGCCGCCGCTTCTCCTACGCCCGATAATGCTAAAAACGGGAGCCTTATTTTTCCGTCCTCAACAAGAAATCTCCGTGAATCCGACCTGTAAATATCTATGGGGAGTACTTCTATACCCCTTGCAAGCATTTCATTTATTATCTGTAATGTGGAATAGGTAGACTCCTCTTTAGCAGAGGCTTCTTTTTTCTGTATCTTTGTGCTTATATCAAGCATTTTATTTTTAACAGCAGTTCTCCCCCTGCACACGAGCGCGCCGTCAAAGTCATCATTTCTTACGGTGAAATATGCGGCATAGTATTCGAGTGGCTTGTGTACCTTATACCAGCCAAGTCTTAATGTAGCTATCATGTACGCCGCCGCGTGGGCTTTGGGGAACATGTATTTTATCTTCATGCAGGAGTCGATATACCATTCTGGGACATTATGCTCTTTCATGGCTTTTATATGCTCTTCTGTAAGAAGCTTTGTGGCATTGCCCTTTCTGACTATCTCCATTATTTTGAAAGCCATATCGGGTTCAAGTCCCTTATGCATAAGATAGACCATTATATTGTCACGGGTACCGATAACCTCGGATATGGTACATATCTTCTTTTCGATGAGGTCAGCGGCGTTTCCTATCCAAACATCCGTACCGTGTGAAAGTCCTGATACCTGAAGCAAGTCCGAAAATGTTTTCGGCTGTGTATCGATAAGCATGTGACGCACAAAGGCTGTTCCGACTTCGGGGAGTGAAAATGTTCCTGTTTCGGAGTCTATATCCTCAGGCTCTACTCCGAGAGCTTTTGTGGATGTGAACAGCGACATTACATAAGGGTCGCTCATGGAAACGCTCATAACACTTATTCCCGTGTATTCTTCAAGGTAGTGATATATCGTAGGAACATCGTGTCCAAGCTCGTCAAGCTTGCATACTGTATCATGTATCGAATGGAAATCAAAATGTGTTGTGATTATGTCTGTTTTCTGGTCGTTAGCCGGCCGCTGTATCGGACAGAAGTCGTAAATATCGTTCATTCGCGGTACAACTACCATTCCTGCCGGATGCTGACCCGTTGTTCGCCTTACACCCGTACAGCCTGCCGCAAGACGAAGCTCCTCGGCTCTGTTTATGGAGATACCTCTGACTTCCTCGTACTTCTTTACATAGCCTATAGCTGTCTTTTCGGCAACTGTCGCTATAGTGCCTGCCTTGAAAACGTTTTCCTTTCCGAAAAGCTTTTCGGTATATCTGTGAGAAAGCGTCTGGAACTCTCCTGCAAAGTTAAGGTCGATATCAGGGGTCTTGTCCCCCTTGAAGCCGAGGAATGTTTCAAAGGGTATATCGTGACCGTCACGGAGATATTCAGCGCCGCAGTTCGGACACTTCTTTTCGGGAAGGTCAAAGCCTGAGCCGTAACTGCCGTCATCAAAAAATTCCGAGTTACAGCAGTTCGGACAAACATAATGCGGACAAAGAGGATTTACCTCAGATATGCCCGACATAGTAGCAACGAATGACGAGCCGACCGAACCTCTTGAGCCTACAAGATATCCGTGTTCGTTTGAATTTGCAACAAGCTTTTGTGCAGTCATGTACAAAACCGAAAATCCGTTCTTGATTATGGAGTTAAGCTCCTTGTCTATCCTTGCGCGGACTATTTCGGGAAGCGGATCACCGTAGGTGCTTTTAGCTCTTTCCCATGTTATGCGCGTAAGCTCCTCCTCCGCACCCGGAATGAACGGCGGAAAGTTGCCTTTCGGAACCGCTCTGAGGTCTTCTATCATGTCGGAGATATAGTTCGTGTTCTCGACAACTACCTCATAAGCCTTTTCTTTTCCGAGATATTCAAACTCACTGAGCATTTCCGCTGTTGTACGGAAATAAAGAGGGGGCTGTTCGTCAGCATCAGGATAGCCCTGAGCTGTGAGAAGTATCTTTCTGTATTCGCTCTGGTGCGGGTCCATGAAATGAACGTCACATGTAGCAACAACAGGTATGCCCATTTCTTCACCGAGTCCGACTATGAGCTTGTTGTATTCCCTGAGCTGTTCTTCATTCTTTACTATGCCCTCTCTTACAAGGTGCATGTTGTTGCCTATGGGCTGTATTTCAAGATAGTCATAGAATGAAGCTATTCTTTTAAGCTCGTCACGCTCTTTGCCGTCAAGTATGGCTCTGTAAAGCTCTCCTGCTTCGCATGCACTGCCAACTATAAGACCGTTCCTGAGTTTTTCAAGCTCTGAGCGGGGCAAAAGCGGCTTCTTATAGAAGTAGTCTATATGCGACTTGGATATAAGCTTATAGAGATTTTTCAGGCCCGCCTGATTTTTGGCAAGTATTATCTGATGATAATACTTATATGATTTTATGCTCGGCTTTGGAAGTATATCCGATATTCCGTTTGTATCATTTATCTTGTATTCATCCCTTAACCTGACAAGCATTACCTGAAATATTTTTGCAAGCATCATTGCATCATCACATGCTCTGTGGTGATTGAAGTCGCCTAATTTAAGGTGCTTGGCCACATTGTCAAGCTTATGCTTTGCAAGCTGCGGGAACATTCCTCTTGAAAGCGCAAGAGTATCTATATGAGTGAGGTCATATTTAAGGCCGCTGCGCTCTGCGGCTATTTTTATGAAGGACGTATCGAAAGACGCATTGTGCGCAACGACTATGGCATTATCTCCGCAGTATTTAAGGAAGCTCTTTACAGCTTCCCTTTCAGGCGGCGCATTTTCTACCATTTCATCTGTTATACCCGTAAGCTCGGTTATCTTTTCGGGTATATGCTTTCCGGGGTTCACGAACGTAGAGAAGGTGTCCGTTATCTCGCCATTGATTATTTTTACAGCACCTATCTCGGTTATCTTTTCCTGAAACGGGCTGAGTCCGGTAGTTTCTATATCGAATATAACAAACTCATCATCAAATGATTTAACAGTATTTCCGGTTACGGCTGAAGATGTTTCGTCATTTATAAAGTACGCTTCAACACCGTATATTACCTTGAATTTACCGCCCTTTTTCCTTATCCCGTCACATGCATTCATGGCATCCGGATATGCCTGTGCAACGCCGTGATCTGTTATAGCTATTGCCGGCATACCCCATTCATAAGCGCGTCTTACAAGGTCGCCTGCCCCTGTTACCGCATCCATAGCAGACATATTTGTATGGAGATGAAGTTCAACACGCTTTTTTTCAGCCCTGTCAACTATTTTCCGCATGGAAACAGTACATACAGCCGATGCCATAACGGTAATATCATGGTCATACTTGTCGAACTGTGTTTCTCCCCTGACCATTACAGACATACCCTTTTTCAGTTCAAGTACTCCCTTGCATTTTTCATTAAGGTCAAGCACCTTTACCGTTACCGAGCCTGTATAGTCTGTAACACTGATAGATATTATTTTTCTCTTATTGTCACGGGTATCTTTTACATCTATCGAAAAAATCTCTCCCCAGAAAATTATCTTTCCTGCTTCGGCAGAGATGTTTTTGAGCTGGAAAAGCTCTCCCTTTATATTTCCGCCGTATATAGCAGTTGAGCTTTCGGGAATGATGGTTGGCATAAGTGTATTGCCCTGCCGTATCTCGGTTTCGGCAAGCGATACAGGTATTTCCTTGGGTTTGGGAGCTGTTTTTGCCTTATGCGCTGCGCCTGCCTTCATAAGCTCAGCCTCACGCTCTGCGGCTGATATCTGAGCTTCTCTCAAAGCCTTTTCCTCGTTTATTTTTTGATGCTCGATATAGGCTTCACTGTCCGTATCTATTGCAAGAACACCGCTGAACACTACTTCAAGCTGTATGTCGAACTCCTCTTTTATAAGTGCAGACAGGTTTTTATCAAATTTCTTCTGAACGAGTATATCCTTTCCGCCGTGTCTGAGTTCGACAACAAGCTTATTTCCGTTTACAGCCGCTGCCGAATCATTAAGAGTCCCGTTAAGGCTCGCATTTCGTCTTTTAAGCTCCGCAACAAGCTCCGGATAATATTCCGCACTGAAAAGCTCTGCGCTGAACCTTGGATATATACTGCACTTGCTGAGCGCAAGTTCACTGTTTATTATAAGTTTCTCCGCGCTTATGAATTCATCTCTTTTTATAAGCTCACGGCAAAAGAGATATATACTCATAGCGCGTTCTTCGGAGTCTATAGTTATATTTATTATATCACTGTCACAAACGGCATGCGAAAGTCCGTTTGTATCTATACGGCCTTTAAAGCACTCGGAAAAATTTTTCACGTTTTACTCCTTTATATCAGTCTGTCAATTCAATTTCCTTTATAAGCTCATCAAGAAGTGCTTCTTCAGGAACCTTTTTTATTATCTCACCTTTTTTGAATATAAGTCCCGTGCCGTGACCGCCTGCGATACCTATATCGGCTTCACGCGCTTCTCCGGGGCCGTTCACAGCGCAGCCCATTATAGCTACGGTTATGTTCTTCTTACAGTCTTTAAGGCGTTCCTCTGCCTGTTTTGCAAGACCTATCAAGTCTATTCTTGTCCTGCCGCATGTGGGGCACGAGATGAATTTTATTCCCTCGTTATTAAGTCCCATAGCCTTTAGTATATCCTTTGCGGCATAGACCTCTTTGACAGGCTCATCTGTAAGAGATACCCTTATAGTATCGCCTATACCTTCAAGCAAAAGGCTTCCTATACCTATAGCAGATTTTATTATACCCATTCTCTCAGTACCGGCTTCGGTAACTCCAAGATGAAGAGGATAAATGCATCTTTCTGCGGCAAGCTCATAAGCCTGCTTCATAAAATCAACATTTGAAGATTTCATCGAAAGGACTATATTGTCAAAATCGAATTTTTCAAGAAGTGATGCATGATAAAGTGCGCTGTCACAAAGCGCCTGCGGTGAAGGTCTGCCGTATTTTTCAAGTATATGCTTTTCGAGAGAGCCTGAGTTAACGCCTATCCTTATAGGTATATTTC
Organism: uncultured Eubacteriales bacterium; assembly: GCA_900321195.1. GTDB lineage: Bacteria > Bacillota > Clostridia > Oscillospirales > Acutalibacteraceae > UBA1213. The sequence continues at coordinate 1,007 of ONVG01000091.1, read as the reverse complement.
TTCGCCTGCATTCATCGGCCACCTGCTTCACTCTGCTGTCATCACCTATATTTCCGGGATTTATGCGTATCTTATCGATACCTGCCGCCGCAGACTCAAGTGCAAGCCTGTAATCGAAATGAATATCTGCAACTATCGGTACAGACACCTTTTCTTTTATTGCAGGTATGAGTTTTACTGCGTCCATATCCGGAACGGCTATTCTTATTATATCACAGCCGGCTTTTTCAAGCTCCTGCGATTGTCTTACACTCCCCTCTATATCCGTAGAGGGAACATTAAGCATTGACTGTACAGTTATCCTTGAATCGCCGCCTATAAACGTATTGCCTGCTTTTATTTTCTTTGTAACTCGTCTTTCCATTTCACACCTCATTAAAAAGTTAAAAGCCTTTTTTAAATTCAACTTTTAACTTTGAAATAGCCGTATCACGTCCTTGACAGTTATTATCGCCATAAGCAAGAACAGAAGTCCGAGACCTATCGCATGTACCCAAGCTTCATGCTCAGGCTTTACACGCTTTCTCCTTATAGCTTCAATTATCAGGAATATAAGTCTGCCGCCGTCAAGCGCAGGCAAAGGGAGAAGGTTAAAAATTCCTAAATTAACAGTCAAAAACATCATTACAAATATAAGATTACTAAGACCGTCCCAGAAGCTCTTTTCAAGTCCTGATGAAGCGGCCTCTGTAACGACCTGTGTAATACCTACAGGACCTGCGACCTCATTAAGTCCAAACTGACCCGTAACAAGTCCGATAAAGCTCGCCCATACCATCCTGACAGTTGAATATGTCTGTCCGAAGGTCTGTCCCATGAGGTTTACAAAATTATTTTCTATCGGTTTTACCTTGAAATCAAGCTGTATGATATCCTTGCCGTTTTTATTCTTTACGGTATCGAATTTTACATCCAGATTCTTTTTTTCGCCGTTTCTTAAAACAGTCATCTTCATATCTGGAGAATTAGCTGATGCAAAGGCAAAGTTCAGATCGTCCGTCCAGCCG
>ONVG01000204.1 GCA_900321195.1 uncultured Eubacteriales bacterium | reverse complement strand
CGGAGTCTCTGCAGCGGATAGGCGTCTTGCCGAAACGGAGGTGAGATATAGTTACGCCGCCGGTCTTCTTTGAGTCATACTGGAAGTAAGCCTGTACATATTTCTGTGTATAGTCACCGATTATCTTTATGGAGTTCTTGTTTGCGCCGACTGTACCGTCACCGCCGAGACCCCAGAACTTGCACTCGATAGTACCCTCAGCAGCCGTATTCGGAGCGGGCTTCTCTTCAAGTGAAAGATATGTAACGTCATCATTGATGCCGAGTGTGAACTGAGCCTTAGGAGCATCCTTAGCAAGCTCTTCGTATACTGCGAATACGCTTGAAGGAGGAGTATCCTTTGAACCGAGGCCGTATCTGCCGCCGATAACCTGGATACTTGTTCTGCCCTGTGCAGCAAGAGCAGCGATAACATCAAGGAAGAGCGGCTCGCCGAGAGCGCCGGGCTCCTTTGTTCTGTCAAGAACAGCTATCTTCTTGCATGTAGCAGGAATAGCTTCTACGAGCTTGTCAGCTCTGAACGGACGATAAAGTCTTACCTTAACAAGACCTACCTTTTCGCCTCTTGCGTTCATGTAGTCGATTACTTCTTCTGCAACGTCACAGATAGAGCCCATAGCGATTATAACGCGCTCAGCATCCTCTGCGCCGTAGTAGTTGAAGAGCTTATAGTCAGTACCGAGCTTTTCATTTATCTTGCCCATGTACTTTTCAACAACATCGGGAACTGCATCATAGAACTTGTTGCATGCTTCTCTGTGCTGGAAGAAGATATCACCGTTTTCGTGTGAACCTCTCATTACAGGATGCTCAGGATTAAGAGCTCTCTTTCTGAAAGCTGCAACAGCGTCCATATCGCACATTTCTTTAAGGTCTTCATAATCCCAGATAGCTATTTTCTGTATCTCGTGAGATGTTCTGAAGCCGTCGAAGAAGTTAAGGAAAGGAACTCTGCTTTCGATAGCTGCAAGGTGAGCTACAGGAGCAAGATCCATAACTTCCTGAGTATTTGTTTCAGCGAGCATTGCAAAGCCTGTCTGACGACATGCATATACGTCTGAATGGTCGCCGAAGATGTTAAGAGCATGTGAAGATACGCAGCGTGCCGAAACGTGGAATACGCCCGGAAGAAGCTCGCCGGCTATTTTGTACATGTTGGGTATCATAAGAAGAAGACCCTGTGATGCTGTGAAAGTAGTAGTAAGAGCGCCGGCATTGAGAGCACCGTGAACAGTACCTGATGCGCCTGCCTCAGACTGCATCTCAGATACCTTTACTGTTGTGCCGAAGATGTTTTTAAGACCCTGAGCTGACCACTGGTCAACGTAGTCTGCCATAGGGCTGGACGGAGTTATAGGATAGATACCTGCAACTTCAGTAAACGCATAAGCTACGTGAGCGGCAGCGTTGTTGCCGTCCATGGTTTTCATTTTTCTTGCCATAGGATATTGTCCTCCTTTTTATTTTTTTAAGCTTTCCGCTAAAACCCTGTACGGAGCAGCTTAAAGAAGATCATAATAAAACAGCGGTATACTGTTCCAAAATTAATTCTAACACTTTTTATCTCTTATGTAAAGTGGAAAAATGTAAATATTTTATATTTTTTAGCGCATACCCATGAAGCTTTTGGATATATTGAGAATAAGCGGCGGCGGAAAGTCTGAAATTCACGAAAAAATTTTCATATATGTGTAGCATTCCGGAAAAATATAGTGTATAATGTTATAGCAAAGAAAAAGGCTATGACGGAGAGAAGTAACGGGACGCGCTTCATCAAGAGAGATGTCCGTATGGTGAGAGGACGTTATGCGGCAGCCCGTGAAATGCACTTTATCAGCCTGGAGCGTGAAACAGCAGTAGCGCTTCACGGAGGCCGCCGTTACCGGCAAAACGAGGACAGGCATCTTCTGTCGAAAACGGGTGGAACCGTGCATATCATGCGCCCCGGAGCTGCTTTATGCAGTTCTTTGAGGGCGCTTTATTTTTTAACAGGCGGTGATAATGGATGTTTGACAAGCTGAAAGAGGAAATAGACTCCATAATGGAGAGAGACCCCGCTGCAAGGAGCAGGGCGGAGGTGTATTTTCTCTATTCGGGATTTCGTGCTGTAAGGCTTTACAGGAGAGCCAACTGGTTCTACCGCCACAACATGAAATTCATCGCAAGATTTATTTCTCAGAGGGCAAGACACAAGACCGGAATAGAGATACATCCCGGAGCAACTATCGGAAAGGGACTTTTCATAGATCACGGCATGGGAGTAGTCATAGGCGAAACGGCTGAGATAGGCGACTACTGTACTATCTATCAGAATGTGACTCTCGGCGGTACGGGAAAGGATCACGGAAAGCGTCACCCGACATTGGGAAATAATGTGCTTGTCGGTTCGGGCGCAAAGGTGCTTGGGCCCTTCAAGGTGGGAGACAATGCGAGGATAGCGGCCGGAGCCGTCGTCCTTACGGAAGTACCCGAAAATGCAACGGCTGTCGGCGTACCTGCAAGGATAGTGCGTGTCAACGGAGTCAAGCCGCCGTGCAGCGACCTTGACCAGATACACATTACCGACCCTGTTTATCAGAAGATATGTCAGCTTGAAAATGAGATAACTGTTCTTAAAGAAAAGCTTGGTGAAAAAAACG
>ONVG01000062.1 GCA_900321195.1 uncultured Eubacteriales bacterium | reverse complement strand
CGCTTCATCAACAAGGTCGATAGCCTTATCGGGCAAAAATCTGTCGGCTATATATCTTGACGAAAGCTTTACAGCTTCATTTATCGCTTCATCAGTTATCTTTACCTTATGATGCGCTTCGTATCTGTCACGCAGTCCTTTGAGTATCAGCACTGCTTCCTGCTCTGTAGGTTCGCCTACAGTTACCGGCTGAAAACGTCTTTCAAGCGCCGCATCCTTTTCGATATACTTGCGGTACTCGTTTATTGTCGTTGCGCCGATAACCTGAAAATCTCCCCTTGCAAGAGAAGGTTTAAGGATATTAGCGGTATCTGCCGAGCCTTCCGCCGAGCCTGCGCCGATTATTGTATGGAGCTCATCAATGAACAGTATGATATTTCCTGCTTTTTTGACTTCATTTACAGCATTGCTTATCCTGTCCTCAAAATCGCCCCTGTACTTTGTGCCTGCTATCATGCTTGTAAGGTCAAGAGCAACTATCCTCTTGTCCTTCAGCGGTTCGGGCACATCTCCGGAAACTATCTTCAAGGCAAGTCCCTCTGCTACAGCCGTTTTGCCGACACCAGGCTCACCGATAAGACAAGGATTGTTCTTTGTTCTCCTTGAAAGTATCTGTATTACTCTCTCTATCTCGTTTTGTCTGCCTATAACGGGGTCTATGCCGCCCTTTTTAGCTATTTCCGTAAGGTCCCTGCCAAACTTGTCAAGCATTTTGGTATTTCCGGACTTTTCGCTTCCGTCAGGTGAATATGAGCCGCCGCTGTTATATTCGTTCTCGTTCTTTGATGACGAGCCAAGCGCTTCCTTGAGAAGTCTTATGATATCCGGCACTCTTACGCCCATTCTTCCGAGAAAACGTACAGCATAGCTGTCAGTATCGGATATGAGCGCTATAAGAAGATGCTCTGTTCCGACATAGTTATGTCCAAGCTTTGCCGCCTGCATTACTGCAAGCTGTAAGGCATTCTTTGTCCTCGGAGTAAAATCTTCGGGAGAAAGCCTTGTTGTATCGCCTGTTCCTATCTCCTGTCTGATAAGCTGTTCAAGCTTGCCGGCGTCTGCGCCGCACTGTTCAAGTACGGTGTATGCAGCGCCGTCGCCGTTTTTCAAAAGTCCCAGGAGTATATGCTCACTGCCGACATAGGTATGTCCAAGCTCCTGAGCAGACTCTATCGCGAGATTTATCGCATTGTTTGCCTTTTCCGTAAAACCGTTGAATTTATACATAGTTCTTTCCTCCCTGTCTGTATATTATCTATTCCCTTTTATTCTTCAAGTCTGTGACTTGTAGGTATCTTATGCTGTGATATAGCCGTTCTTACAAGCTCGGCTCTGATATGGTCGCGCTCAACTGCGGTAAGCTTCTTTCCGACATTCTTCATAAGAGTTGCAGGCTGTATCTCAACTATAAGTCTGTTTATCGTGTCGATATCTATATTATCGAAAAGTCCCATCTCAACGCCGAAGCGCACATTCGAGATAAGCTTCATGCACTCTTCATTGCTGACAAGTCTTGCATACAAGAGTATGCCGTATGAACGGTATATCTTGTCAAGCACACTTATATTATCAGAAAGCGCTTCTCTTGCATTTCTCTCCTGAGTTACGAGCTGGAAGGCTATATCCCTTAAATTGTTTATAGCCTCTCTCTCGGATATGCCAAGCGTTACCTGATTTGAAAGCTGATAAATAGCTCCGCTCGGCTCTGTGCCCTCTCCGTAGATGCCTCTTATAACAAGTCCCAGCTTTGAAAGCGATGCGCTTATCTTTCCCATTGCTCCGCTCTCTTTGAGTGCAGGCAAATGCAGCATTAATGATGCTCTCATTCCCGTACCGATATTTGTCGGGCACTGTGTAAGATATCCAAGCTTGTCATTGAATGCAAAGTCAAGCTGTTCATCAAGAAGTGTGTCTATCTTGTCCGCAAGGTCAAAGGTCTCGTCAAGCTTCATTCCCTGACCTATTACCTGTATCCTTACATGATCCTCCTCGTTTATCATTATGCTGACAGACTCATCATCAAGAAGAAGAAGTCCTCTGCCCTGTCTTTCAGAGATGAATTCAGGACTTACAAGGTGGCGCTCAACAAGCGATACAGCTTCCTCCTGAGTAAGCTCCGACATCTGTATATAGCTGAACCTGTCCGATATTGCCGAATGGCCGTCAAGCACAGCTGCCTTTACTATTCCGGCTACTCTCCTTTTCTTTTCGTCATTCATCCTGCACGGGAAAGGAAACTCCCTCAGATTTCTTGCAAATCTTATCCTCGTACTGATAACGACATCACTTACGTTTTTGAGATCCGTATATTTGCTCTTTGGCATATCTGTCACTCCCTTCACTGTGCATAGCTGTCGCTGCCGCTGCATTTTTCAAGCTCCTTTATCTTGTCACGAAGCTCGGCAGCCTTTTCAAATTCCTGAGCCTTTATCGCTTTTTCAAGCTCGGAGCGGTATTTTGCTATCTCGTTGCGTACCTTGACTTCGGTTCCTGCCGCATGGGCAAGCTTTCCTGTATGAGCTGTCCTGCCGTGTATCCTCTGTATAGAAGGAAGAAGTTCCTCATAGAATACATCGTAACACTCCGCGCAGCCTACCTTTCCGGTCTTTGCTATATCCTCGAAGCTGCTGCCGCAGCACTGACAGCGTTTTCTTGACTTTGATGCTCCGAAGCCGTCCATGAAGCTGCCGAAAAACTTGTCAAAGTCAAACGCCGGCGCACCGAAGAACGATGCATAGCCGTGTTTCTGCGCGCATTCGCTGCAAAGATTGTATTCTTTAAGCTCTCCGTTAAGGATAGTTTTGATATGGGTCGTTGCCTGTCTTTTCTCACATGCCTGACATAACATAATTATTACCTCCCTGATATATTATCAATTATTTATTAATACAAGTGTGATGAGCATATTTTTCATTATTGCCGCCCTCAGTATATCACGGTTTTCCTGCGGTATACTGCTGTACGCCTTATCCGAAAGTGCGGATGAGATAAGCAGCCTTTCATATTCGGATATCATATTGCTTCCGGACATGTTGGAAAGTATCGTTTCTGCCGATGCGGATGATATCCTGTTTCCTATCGAGTTTACGATATGCATTATCGCCACACGCCTGTCAGCCGTAACTCTCGTTATCCTTATATATCCGCCGCCGCCTCGCCTGCTCTCTACAATATACCCCTGTTCGGGCGTGAAACGTGACGTAATAACGTAGTTGATCTGACTCGGCACACAGCCAAGCATATTTGCAAGCTCATTTCTTTGTATCTCTGCATTTCCGTCTGTCTCGTCCAGCATTCGCATGATGTACTGAGCCACTATATCACTCATCTTCATTTTCATCACTTCCTGTCTTTGACTTTCTTTGACCTTGTAAGCTTATTATATATTGAAAGTCATAAAAGGTCAAAGTCAGAAAAAGTCAATTTTCCGTGCCGTTCACATTTTAAACTCCGTTTTTCTTTGATTTTCTCTTTTTTTCTCACTGTTTCATATTTTTATATCCAAAACCAAAAAAATACACATCAGGCTTTGACTATTGCCTGATGTGCATTTTAATTATATCACGGGTGTAAGTATCTGGTCGATGAGGGCGTTTCTGAGGCAAAGCAGGCATTGTGCTTTATGCTGTGCTTTGCGTAATAGAGTGCTTTCATAGCCTCTGAATACAGCTCGTCATAAGTACTTCCGTCAGTCTGGAAAACGCTTATTCCCGCTTTTCCGTTTATTGCGATATCTCCTGTTTCCGACTGATACTTATTGCTTATTATCTTACATATCTGTTCAGCCTTTTCGGATATCTTATCCCTTGAGGTCATTCCCTTTATTAAAACTATGAACCTGTTGCCGCTGCTCCTGCCGATTATATCGGAATCTCTGAAAAGCTCCCGTATATTCTCGGCTATCTCTTTAAGAACGGCATTTGCGAATACTGTGCCGAGATTTCTCTCGATAAGCTCAAATCCGCATATCTCCGCAAGTATGAAAGCATGTCCCGAAGCCGAGCCTTCATCATAAATATAGCTCTTTATTTTATTCTCGGTAGCACGCTTATTATAAAGGTTGGTGATAAAGTCTGTTCTGTCTCTTTTCTTATCATCTATGATGCTGTCACGCTCATAAGAAATATCCGTAAATACAGCTATTATCTTCACAGGGACCTGAGCCGCATTCCTGATTATAACGAAGTGTACCCTGTTCCATACATAAGAATCATCCGTCTTTCTGTATATCCTTATGAATGCTTCGGAATCCGTCTTATCCGAGCGCGCTTTGTTCATCTTTTCAAGGAACTTGGCAATATCCCCCGCATGTACGAAAGCCTGATTTTTTATGTTCCTTACAAAATCCTCTGTTGCAGGGAAATATCCGTACAGCTTCTCGAATGAATCCGAAAGCTTTATATTGTCAAATCTCGGCATCCATTCAAGCACAAATGATCTTGTCTGTATGAGTATCTCGTCATACATCCTGTCGCTCGGTATTATAGCCGTATGCTCATGGCTGAGTATCGGATATCCCGAAACGACAGCCGACGCTTTCATCTGTATCTTCATATCCTCGGAAGGAATAAATTCTTTCCTGTGTATTCCAAAGGAAATTTCCGTATGCACTCTGAGCATATCTGTGAATTCCTCACCTATACCGCCTGGAAGTACCGAAAATGCTCCTGCCTCCGCAAAATAATTTATAAGCTCCGAGAGGACATTCATATTATATATACCGTCAGAAACAGCCTGCAAAAAGCTTCCTGCAAACGCTGCGCGGTCAAAAAGCTTTTCTATAAAGCAGTTCATGCTTATGCTGCTTATTCCGACATTATATATACCTACTTTGAAGCCTATGCTCTTCATTACCGAAACAAAGCCCGTTATCTCGTTTACAGTCATGCTCGATATCATTGTGTGAGATATCATTATGCAGATATTTTCTGTATTTATCGGGTATTTTTCAAGCATTCGCTTTATCGCATCGATAACATTCCCGCTGTCCTTTCCCTCGAACATGGTGAACATATTTATTTCGGGCAAGGATATATCATCCTGCTCGAATGAATATATCTCGGCAAAAAGCCTGTTAAGGCTGCTTAGACTAAGAGCCGTTACATTTCCGTCAAGCCCGTCATTATCTGTCATGGATTCATTCATGCCAAGATAACTGCTGTGAAGCTCCAGCATATCATACGAGAGTATCATTCCGCTTGAAGAGTCAACAACGGGTATGAAATACTTTTTCTTGTCGATAAGCTCAACAGAGTCATCATTTACTTTCATATCCGTATCGTATTTTTTAAGCTCCCAGTTCTCGCTCATTTTCCTGTTATAGAAAAGATACATATTCTTTCCGTTGAGCTTTGCTATGTCAACAGCCCTTGACGCATTTCCGAAAAGCTCATCAAAATCGGCACCGTCATTAGGATATGTCGCTATACCCATTGTAGCAGATACGCTTATCTTTTCTCCGCTGCCGTCAAGCTCATAGCTCTTATGCAGACATCTGAAAATATCCTCTGCTATCTCTGCCCTTTTTTCGCCGTCTGGACAGTCATTTACGAATACTATAAAATTATCGTCCTCTATCCTTGCAAGCATATTTCCGTAATTTATCTGCTGTTTTAGCAGCTCGGATATGTCGCAGAGAACGTCATTCCCGAATTTATAATCCGTCTGTCTGTTGAGCTTTTTGAAGTCGTCTATATCTATGAGTATAAGCGAGTGACAGCCGTTTTTGCCTGTAAAGCTGATATAATCATCGACCTCACGCTTTATGCCGCTGTAGTTCCAAAGACCCGTGACGGAATCCTGCTCGGACATCTTGCTGCTGTTTACAGTGCTTTCGTGAAGTTCAGACATTACAAGGAATATCTTTACAAGCTTTTCATCCTCGGTTATCGGTATCATTGAGCATCTTACGCTCGAATATTCTCCGCTTCCGATATCCATAAGACATTCAAGGACTACATTTTCACATTCATTATCAGCCGCATCCTTTATGTTCTGCAGGCGGAATGTTCTTGAAAATCTGCTCCTATAGCTTTCCTTACAGCACTCCGAAAGCACGTTTACGGCTTCCTCATAGTTTTTCGGGATATATCCGCATATATCCTTTATTGAGCCTTTTCTCTCGTGCATCATGTCAAAGACAATATCGAACTCAAAAACATAATCACAAGCCCTGTAAAGTATTTCTCTGTCACGCTTCTTATTTTCGTTCATTATTTTCTTCTGATGCTCGATAGTGTCTATCAGATCGTTCCTGTCCATTTTAAGATAGATATCTCTTGTATGATCCTCCATAGTATCGCTGACATAATTCTGATGACTATGGCCGGAAACGCTCCTATATATATGGTTTGCGTCGGCATATTCAACGGCAAGAGCCTTGAACTGCGGAAGTACCGCTCCGAAGCATTCCATCATCTCATCCGAAAATGCTCCGCATGCTCCCGTTCTTATCATATCGACAGCCTGCTCATGTGAAAATGCAGTTTTATACGGACGCTCACTGGTCAGCGCATCATAGCAGTCTGCGACCGAAACGACCTGCGCCCATATCGGTATCTGGTCGCCGACAAGTCCGTCGGGATATCCGAGACCGTCCCATTTTTCATGGTGATATCTGCATATATCATAGCAATAGCTGTAGTACTCGTTCTTTTCTACTGCGTCAAGCTGTTCGAGTATCTCACAGCCCTTTATAGTATGCTGTTTCATTACACGGAACTCATCATATGTAAGTCTGCACGGACTCAGGAGTATCGAATCGGGTATCGCTATCTTTCCTATATCGTGTATCGATGATGCAGAGGTTATAAGCTCTATTTTTTCTTCCGTGAGATTATATTTCGGGTACTTCTTTGCAAGCACACGCAAAAGAAGCTCCGTAAATTTTCTTATCCTGTGTATATGTCTGCCCGACTCTACATCACGGTATTCTATGACAGTACTGAGAGTATCGAGCATATCATTGTTTATCGTATTTATTTTTTTCTGCTGTGTTTTCAAACGCTCATTCTGTTCAAGTATCTTTTTTGTCTGTTCATTGACAAGCTGTTCAAGCTCATTCTTATGTGAAAACAGCTCTGCCATATTTGCGACACGTCTTTTAGCTATATACGGGTTCACGGGTGACGATATAACGTCACAGAACGGCATCTGAAGGCTGTTATGCTTTATATGGCTGTTCTCGCCGTCAAGTATGAGTATAACGGGAATATTGTCAAAAACTTTAAGCGCAGAAAGAGTTTTTACGGAATCGGAGGAAAATCTTGACGCGATACCTTCATTTATAAGCACCACGGATATATCCTTATACTGTCCGGTAAGTATTCTGAACGCCGCTTCACTGCTTTCCGTCTGGATAAGCTCATACTGAGAGGCAAATATATCGTAAAGGATAGACTTGTTTATCTCGGTATCATCTGCAACGAGCATCTTTCTCATTTTCAACACCTCAAATTATCAATACAAAAATTATGCGGTCAGCCCAAAGCTCAATTCCACATCCCACATTATATATTATACACAATCATGAGGAATTTGTACAGAGCTTTTATATAATTTATCTGCCGTCAAAATAGTGAGCTATGATAAGGTCAGTCATCATGCCGTAGCTTTTTATTCCGCTTGACTGTGAATTGCTTTTAAGATAGCTGTCATTTACAGCAGATGCTGCTTCGGCAACAGGTGTTTCAAACTGTGTCCAGTATTCGGAATCAGCTCTCATATCTTTATAAATATCCTCGCTGATATATTCGGTCAGCCTTTTATAAGTACAGTTTGCTTCCTGCTCACGCATTATCCCCCTTACATGCGCAAGCTCATGGCACATAGTAAAGGGCAGTTCAAGGTCGGGCATATCAGTATTGACATTTGCTTCAAACGTAAAAGGAAAATATACTCCCGTTATATTAAGGTATGACATGCCTCTTGAAAGCATTACCGATTTCGGTATACTGTAGCCGTCCGGAATATAAGAGTAACGCTTGTTAAGAGAATTTACCGCGTCTCTCGTCCTTGTCTGAAGTGTGCTCCTGTCGAAAGAAACAACGCCCTTTTCATCTTCTTTAAGCTCCGCGCGTTCCTTTGAAGCATTCTTTGCAAGATACACACAAACTTCATAAAGCTCATCGGACGACCTCGGTCTCACGTCAAGTCCGCTCAGCTCCGCAACGCTTGTGCAGTAATAATTCATGCCGCAGTTGGTCACATACAGAAAGAACACGCTGCCTGCACACGCCGCTATTATAACAATGCTTTTCAAAGCTTTGACTATTCGCTTTCCCTTTGACTTTATCACAATAACGACAGCGGAAATTATGTATATCAAAGCAATAACAGGCAGCAGTACCATTATAAGCTCACCGAGAGAAAACGGCAGCGCTCCCGACACATTGCTCCAGAATATCGAAATATATCTGTAGATATTATTCAGATAAAAGTCGGCGGCAGAACGGCTGTGCTTTACGCATTCTCTGAGTATCAGCGCGGCAGGAAAAAGCATTATGAGCCAGAACCATACGCTTTTTACCGCCTTTATACAGATATTTTTAATAAGCCCTGATACACCTTTTAATTTTTCCTTATCCAACATTTAATTATCTCACTTTCCGGATATGACATTATAAATTATAAATTAAAGGAAACTCTTCCATTAAAAATTGATTGCAAAAATCACTGTTTTTTAATATTATATAACAAAGAACTGTTTTTGTAATTCATCCCGCTGAACGGGAAAATAACATTTTAACTTTTAAGAACGGAGTGAACCGAATGAACATCGAACAGATAGACGACTCACGGGTACTGATAACTCTTTGTGACGAGGATATGAAAAGCTATTCCGTAAGCTTTGATACTATGAGCTTATCCGATGAACATACCAAAAAAGTACTCAAACAGCTTATGTATTATGCGTCCGACAAAACAGGCATAAGCTTCGAGAAAAAACACATACTCATAGAAGCTCTCAAATATGAGCACGGCTGTATTTTGCTTTTTACAGTATCGGAAAAAAGCAAAAGAAAGATATACAAAATAAAGTACTACAACGACTCATATATTTTCACGTTTGAAAACGCCGAAGCGCTTCTGTCATGCATACAGGCTCTTTATTTTATGAACGACTTCCGATTTGCAAGCTCGGTATATCTCCGCAAAAAAAGATATTACCTCGTAATAAACTCCCCTGCCGCATTAAAGCCGAAATATATCTGCACGATATCGGAATTCTGTTCTCACCAGTTCCGCGGACGTATACACACAGCAGTTCTGCGTGAGCATGCAAAGCTTATTTCTGAAAAAAATGCCATTGAAATTATAGGCTCTGCGCTGAATCACGGCGGTCAATAAAGAAAATCGACCTTTCCGCTTTCTATATGATAAACGGCTCCGATGACCTTCAGACCATGCTCCTCTTCTTTATGTATTTCAAAGCTTTTTTCAATTATTTCCATACTGTGCCTTACATTAAGACAGCAGGCTTTGTATTCGTCCTTTTCATCGCCTATTGCTTTCTTTATCTCATCTGTAATGAACTTTATATATCCGTCAGTGTCATGATTAACTGCCGCATCTACCGCTCCGCAGCGGTCATGTCCGAGAACGGCTATGAGCTTTACACCAAGATGATGAGCCGCATATTCGACCGAACCAAGCTGATGATCGTCCATAACGTTTCCGGCAACACGAATTACAAACAGATCGCCTATCCCTGCATTGAAAATACTCTCAGGTATCACTCTTGAATCCGAACAGGAAATTATTATCGCATATGGATGCTGTCCGTTATTGAATGTTTCCTGCCTTCTGACAGCAGAAATATTGCCGCTGTATTTTTCTTTAAGGTATTCCTCATTTCCCTGTCTGAGTTTTTCGATTGCCTGCTCCGAATTTAACATTTATGATACTCTCCGTTTCATGTTTTTTATCTATGGTATCATTTTTTTATTGATTTTTCAATCAAAAAAAGTATTCTTTTTTCAGTTAATATATTCCTTGAATAAAAAAGTGACGCATATACAGAGAGGGGGTTCGCGCGGCAAAAAAATCGCATAAAAAGCGGTATCTTTCAAAAAGTATTGACAATTCGATTCACAAGCAGTATAATATATCATAGGTTCGCATAAAACGGGAAAAACGCGGTTTGAAAGCCGCATTATAAGCGGCTTTTTCGGGCACAGTTTTGACGGCTATTGCAACTCACACGCCCCACAGGGGACGAAACTTTCCACCGGCTTGATTGTAATTACCTCGTTTGATTGCAACTCACACGCCCCACAGGGGACGAAACTTTTTTGT
>ONVG01000158.1 GCA_900321195.1 uncultured Eubacteriales bacterium | reverse complement strand
CAGCGAGCTTTTCCATGTATCATAAAAAGCTCAAAGTCACTAAAATAAGCCACGCCGTATCTCAGATAACAGATACGGCGTGGCTTTATGTTTTCCGGAAAATATGGACTTTAAAATTACTTTCTCTTTTTCTTTGATCTGATAAGAACTGCAAGAGCGATACCTGCTGCTGCTGCGCCTGCTGCAAATATCATAGCCTTCTTTTTGAATTCTTCTCTTCTCTCAAACTCCTGAAGCTCGGCGATTATATCATCGTCAAGGATAACATCGTCAAGGTCAGCATCGGAATCATCATCGATATCTTCTGCTTTTTCAGTTGTCTGCTCTTCAACAGCCTTCTTTACTGTCTTGTCAACTATCTTGTTAACAATATCCTTTACAAACTTCTCAATGCGGAAACGATTCTGATCATCATCACCTTCAATAATAAGGTCAGTGTCTTCATCGTCAGTTTCTTCCGCAGCAGGCTCATCAGCTTTTTCCTCAGCAGCTTCTTCAACTGCCTCTGCTGTTTCTTCTGCAGCTGTTGTTTCTTCTGCAGCAGTTTCTTCTGTAAGCTCTGTTACTTCTGTTTCAGCATTGAATTCATTTGTGTTCATAAAAAACATCCTTTCTTGACATTTGATTTATATAACGTAAATTATATACGCTCGTGGTATATCGCGGTTTTCCGTCCCTTAAACAAAGACATCTGCATAATGATAATATTACAGCCTTTGTTAACAAAAGTTTGTCGAAAATACCCGATACAAATATACTTTATTCTATCATAATAATAAAAATATGTCAACCTGCAATTCGTGACATTTACACAAATTACAGGCTGACACTGAAAAATTTTTACTTTATTTTATTTGAGCGCATCAATAGCGGCTTGTATCATCTTTATTTTCTCGGCATATTTTGCCGCATTGGCACGTACATCCGCAACTACCTTTTCAGGCGCCTTAGCCATAAAGCCCTGATTATTGAGCTTCTTCGAGTTGAATTCAAGGTCTTTTACAGCAGCTTCAAGCTCTTTGTTAAGACGCTTTAACTCAGCCTCTTTATCAACAAGCTCTTCCATAGGAATATATATTTTTGCATTTGCCGTAACAGTTGTTACTGCGCCTTCGATATCAAAGCTCTCGGCAACGTTTACTTCACTTGCGCTTGCAAGTCTTGAGAAGAACAGACTGCCGTTTTTGAAAGGAATCGTATCGCTTGTGGCTATAAATACCTTTGCCTTTCTTGAAGGCGGTACATTCATCTCTGCGCGGCGGTTGCGGATAACCTTTATGGCATCCATTACCATATTCATTTCCTTTGCAGCTTCGGGATAGCTGTTTTCCTCTTTATATTCAGGATATTTTTGCAGCATTATCGTTTCGCCGTCATGCGGGAGTGACTGCCAGAGTTCTTCTGTTATGAAGGGCATGAACGGGTGGAGAAGCTTCAGTGTTTCAGTCATTACATATACAAGTACCTGACGAGCATTCTGTGCCGTCTGACCCTCAGACTGAAGTCTTGACTTTGTAAGCTCGATGTACCAGTCGCACAGACAATCCCAGATGAAATCATAGAGCTTCTGTACGGCAATTCCAAGCTCAAATTTTTCAAGGCTGTCAGTTACTTCTGCTATGACAGTATTGAGAGTAGATATTATCCATTTATCCTCTGTTTCGAGAGCTTCGGGAAGTTCGTTCTTAACGTCAAATCCGTCAATATTCATACGGATAAAGCGTGTTGCGTTCCAGAGCTTGTTTGCAAAGTTACGGCTCGCCGTTATCTTTTCCTCCGAATAACGCATATCGTTTCCGGGCGCATTTCCTGTTACAAGAGTAAACCTGAGCGCATCAGCGCCGAACTTGTCTATTATTTCAAGCGGGTCGATACCGTTGCCCAAGGATTTGCTCATTTTTCTGCCAAGAGAATCACGAACAAGACCGTGAATGAGTACCTTTTTGAACGGGACCTCACCTGTATGCTCAATGCCGCTGAACATCATTCTCATTACCCAGAAAGGAATGATATCATATCCTGTTACAAGAACGCTTGTCGGATAGAAATATTCCATTTCAGGAGTCTTGTCAGGCCAGCCCAAAGTACTGAACGGCCAGAGCGCAGACGAGAACCATGTATCAAGAGTATCGGGATCCTGACGCATCTTCTTTCCGCATTTTGGACAGAAAGCCTCATTTTCCTGTGTTACGACAGTTTCTCCGCAATCGTCACAGTAGAATGCAGGTATCTGATGACCCCACCAGAGCTGACGGGATATACACCAGTCACGGATATTTTCAAGCCAGTGGAAATATGTTTTCTCAAAATGCGGCGGTATGAACTCTGTTTCATCATTTTTTACAGCGTCTATAGCAGGACCTGCAAGCGGCTTCATCTTTACGAACCACTGCTTTGACACTCTCGGCTCGACAGTCGTTGAGCATCTGTAGCATGTGCCGACATTATGAGTATAGTCCTCTATTTTTACAAGAGCGCCCTCTTCTTCAAGGTCTTTTACAATAGCCTTTCTTGCCTCATATCTGTCCATGCCTGCATATTTCGGATAATCGTCATTTATCTTTGCATCATCCGTCATTACGTTTATAACAGGAAGATCATGTCTTAGACCTACTTCAAAGTCGTTCGGGTCATGTGCAGGTGTTATCTTAACAACGCCGGTTCCGAAGTCCATCTCAACATATTCGTCTGCGATTATCGGTATTTCACGGTGAACGATAGGAAGTATAAGCATTTTGCCTACCATATCCCTGTATCTTTCATCATTGGGGTTTACGGCAACCGCCGTATCGCCTAAAAGTGTTTCGGGACGTGTTGTAGCAAGGTTTATGTAACCGCTGCCGTCCTTGAGCGGATAGCGAAGGTGCCAGAAATGACCTGCCTGCTCCTCATATTCTACCTCAGCATCGGAAATAGAAGTAAGGCAGTGCGGACACCAGTTTATTATACGCTCACCGCGATAGATAAGGCCTTTATCGTAAAGACGTACAAAAACATTTTTAACAGCCTTATTGCAGCCCTCGTCCATAGTGAAGCGTTCACGCTCCCAGTCGGCAGACGAGCCTATTTTTCTGAGCTGTTTTACTATTCTGCCGCCGTATTCACGTCTCCAGTCCCATGCGCGTTCAAGGAATTTCTCACGTCCGATATCCTCTTTTGTGAGTCCTTCTTTTCGCATAGCCTCAACTATCTTAGCCTCTGTTGCGATAGAAGCATGATCCGTACCGGGAAGCCACAGCGCAGAATAGCCCTGCATTCTTTTGAAGCGGATAAGGATATCCTGAAGGGTATTGTCAAGCGCATGACCCATATGAAGCTGACCCGTGATGTTAGGCGGCGGCATCATAATAGTATAAGGCTTTTTGTTTTTATCGATCTCAGCATGAAAGAAGTTACTGCTCTCCCAGAATTTGTATATTCTGTCTTCAAATTCACCGGGAGCATAAGCTTTTGCAAGCTCCTTTTCCATTTTCCATTCCTCCGTATCTTTAATGTTTAGGATAATATTATCCCACGAAACGGGCGTTTTGTCAACACTTTGATAAACTCACCAAGGAAATCAATTTTATCCGCCAGTTATCGGATGAAACCCTTTTCTTGCGAAAAAAGGGTTTCCCCCGAACCCCCTTCCTAAATTCGCTGACAAAGCGTTTTATTTAAAAACCGCGTGGATAAAATGTTTGGTCTGCAATCAGAGCGGAGCGGAGCGAGCGAAAACGCGAATCGACTGCGGAGGCACTCCGCCGCGTGGATAAACTTATGGATAACGTATCAGAGCGGAACGAAGTGAGCGACAACGCGAATCGGGACCGGCAGCTTGCCGGCGCAAATCGGGACCGGCAGCTTGCCGGGTTTGCATTTTCTTATTGACCATATTTCATAAATGTGCTATTATTGTTATGTTAAAAGAATAGGAATGGGGAAGTTTATAATGAAAAAATTTC
>ONVG01000127.1 GCA_900321195.1 uncultured Eubacteriales bacterium | reverse complement strand
CTATGATGAGCTTGGAGTATCGGAACAGACCTTTATAGATGCTTATATTATGCCCGAAGCTAATTATGATGCTGTATTCAATGCTATTTATCAGAAGGGCGGCACAAAGGCTGTAAGCGATGAGGACGTTGAAAAATATTTCACGGACAACTATGTTACATATTACTATCTTACCTACGATATTAAAACTACCGACCAGTCAGGCGTAAGTACTGAGATAGATGATGAAACAAAGGATAAGTATGAAGAAAACTTCAGAAAATATCAGCACATGCTCAACGAACAGTCCAAGACCACAAAGGATGTAGATGACCAGTATAAGATAGACTTTGAAGCCGAGGAGTCTAAAGGTGCTACGGAAACACAGGCTGTTGATGATATAGAGAGTGAAGATCTCAAAAAGGCTGTTCAGAACGCTGAGGAGAAAAAGGCTGAGGTAGTTACCATAGGCGACAAGGTATATCTTATATATAAAGGCAGCATAAAGGAAAAGGCAGCCGATATAAAGCCGGAGGATGAGATAACCGAAGAGGACAGCGGTGCTGTATCAAGAAATTCGATAGTTACAAAGATGAAGTCTGAGGAATATAAGGAATTCTTTGAGGACGAAGTTGATAAGCTTAAATATGAGAGAAATGACGCCTGCATATCAAAATATTCTGTAATGAGAACAGTTGATATACTTAAAAAGAAAGCCGGCGCATGATAAAACAGGGTCTCTTGTCTTGAAAAAGGCAGGAGATCCCTTTCTTTTTAAATAATAAATAATAACGAATAAAGAATAATTTTTTAAAATATTGACCTGTCTGAAAATGTTAAAGCCGCTAAGGAAGCAAAAGTAAGAAAAATATATGCTTTATACTCAAAATGTGAACGATATTCGATAGACAAAATGATAAAAATCTGATATTATAATAAATTGAATATGCGGTAAGGAAGTGAATGGGAAAAGAAAATTATTAAAATTCAAAATCTACTTGAATGAAGCCGTCAAATTTTGTAAAATAATAAGAGGGTGTATGGCTTTTGGATAATGTATTGATAATATCATCAAGTGAGAGCGGGATAGACGTTCTTGCACAAAAACTGAAAGCCGAATACAAAAGTACGGTGACGCTTGCTAAAAGTGCATCCGAGGGCAGAAATATGATATCGGGTAATGAATATGATCTCATAATTATAAATCTGCCACTCAGCGATGAGTTCGGAGATATGCTTGCGCAGTATGCAGCCGAAAGGTCTTCAGCGGCAATGATAATGTTTGTAAAAGCAGAGCTTGAAGCTCAGCTTGAAGAAAATGTCACAGAATATGGGGCATTTGTTCTTGCAAAACCGCTTAACAGAGTTTTGCTCAGAAAAGCACTTCGTTTTATCTATGCTATGAACGGACGCATAAGATCGATACAAAATGAAAATATACGTCTGCAAAGAAAAATAGATGATACAAGACTTATCAACCGCGCAAAAGGCATACTCATAGAGTATCTGTCAATGACAGAGCCGCAGGCACATAAATATCTCGAACGGCAGGCAATGGATCTCAGGATAAGCAAAACAGAGGTCGCCAAAAGACTTCTCAGTACATACGAAAACTGAGTCCTTTTATATGCTTTGTCCTTCGCCGTAAACGGCGGAGCTTAAATATAAAAATATATTAAGATCTTTTTGCATTGTAAGATCTGAGCTGACCCTTCGGGGTACGGGGCAAAGACCCTTTAAGCGAAAAGAAAGGAAGGATGGTCAAAAATGGAAAAAAGAGCCTACCTTATTTTGGAAAACGGAGACATCTATGAGGGTTATGCCTTCGGAGCGGAAAAGGAGACGATAGGTGAGCTTGTATTCACAACAGCAATGTCAGGCTACCTTGAAACACTCACTGACCCAAGCTATTTTGGACAGCTTGTTTGTCAGACATTTCCGCTTATAGGCAATTACGGAGTAATACCCTCGGACTTTGAAAGCAGAAAGCCGGCGCTTACAGCTTACATAGTAAGAGAGTGGTGCGAAAAACCGTCGAATTTCAGGAGTGAGGGTGAGATAGATACCTTCCTCAAGGAAAACGGAATACCGGGTATTTACGGTATAGACACACGCTGCCTTACAAAAACTGTAAGAGAGTACGGTGTTATGAATGCCAAGCTGACATACACACGCCCGGAAAGCTCCGATGCCGAGCAGCTTAAGGGTTTTAAGGCAGATAATTCTGTAAAGAGCGTTACTATCTCAGAGCCTGAACAGCATAATGCCGAAAACGGAAAATATAATGTAGTTATGATGGACTTCGGCGCAAAACGCAATATCTGGAGAGAGCTTGTAAAAAGAGGCTGCAATGTTACTGTAGTTCCCAGCAATACGACAGCCGAGGAAATAAAGGCTATGGCTCCGGATGGCATCATGCTTTCAAACGGACCCGGAGACCCTATGGATAACCCTGAAATAATAGAGCAGCTCAGAATACTCAGCAAGGAAAAGATACCTACATTCGGTATTTGTCTTGGTCATCAGCTTCTTGCTGTTTCACAGGGCGCAAAAACACAAAAGCTTAAATACGGTCACAGAGGCGAGAACCAGCCTGCTACCGATACAAAGACAGGCAGAGTTTACATAACCAGCCAGAATCACGGCTATGCAGTCGTAGCTTCATCACTTCCCGAAAATTCTTATGCAAGCTTTATAAATGCAAATGACGGTACATGTGAGGGCGTTACATATACGGATATGCCCGCGTTTACTGTACAGTTCCACCCGGAAGCATGCGGCGGACCGCTTGATACATCATTCCTTTTCGATAAATTCATCACCAGAACAATGCCTAAGGATAAAAGTATAAAAAGAGTTCTTGTTATCGGTTCGGGACCTATAGTAATAGGTCAGGCAGCCGAATTTGACTATGCAGGTACACAGGCATGCCGTGCCCTTAAAGAAGAAGGTCTTGAGGTCATACTCGTAAACTCAAACCCTGCAACAATAATGACAGACAAGGCTATGGCAGATAAGGTATATATCGAGCCGCTTACACTTGAAACTGTCAAGAGAATAATAGTCAAGGAGCAGCCCGATTCACTTCTGTCCACACTTGGCGGACAGACAGGCCTTACACTTTCAATGCAGCTTGCAAAGGAAGGCTTCCTTAAAAAGCATGGTGTAAAGCTTCTCGGCGCTAATCCGGAAACAATAGACAAGGCTGAGGACAGACAGATGTTCAAGGATACAATGGAGTCTATCGGTCAGCCGGTTATCCCTTCAACAGTAGTAAACGATGTGCATTCCGCTGTTGATTTCGCAAATAAAATAGGCTATCCTGTAATAATCCGTCCTGCATTCACACTCGGCGGTACAGGCGGCGGTATCGTAAGGAACGAGGACGAGCTTCGTGAGATAACCGCAAATGGTCTTGAGCTTTCACCTATAACACAGGTACTTGTAGAAAAATGTATATCAGGATGGAAGGAAATAGAATTTGAAGTTGTCCGTGACAGAGCAGGAAATGCCATAACTGTCTGCTCAATGGAGAATGTTGACCCTGTCGGCGTACACACAGGCGACAGTATCGTTGTTGCTCCTACAGTAACACTTGCGGATAAGGAATATCAGATGCTCAGAAGTGCAGCTCTTGACATAGTTCAGGCACTCGGAGTTGAGGGCGGCTGTAACTGTCAGTTTGCGCTTGAACCCGAAAGCTTCAAGTATGCCGTTATCGAGGTAAACCCCAGAGTTTCACGTTCATCTGCGCTTGCGTCAAAGGCAACCGGCTATCCTATAGCAAAGGTCGCTGCAAAGCTTGCTATAGGTTATACTCTCAACGAGATAAAGAACGCCGTAACAGGTACTACTTATGCATGCTTCGAGCCTGCTATAGACTATATAGTAGTAAAGTTCCCGAAATGGCCGTTTGATAAATTCGTATATGCAAAGAGAACACTCGGCACACAGATGAAGGCTACAGGCGAAGTAATGTCCATAGCTCCCACATTCGAGCAGGCTATAATGAAGGCTGTAAGAGGTGCAGAGATACATCACGATACAATGTCCTCACCGAAATTTGAGGAAATGAGCGACAAGGAGATACGTGAAAAGCTATATGTATGTGATGATGAGCGTATGTTCTGCGTATATGAGGCACTCAAAAGAGGTATTTCTGTTGAAGAGATACACGAGATAACCATGATAGACGAATGGTTCCTTTACAAGTTCCTCAATCTTGCAGAATGCGAGAGAACACTTAAAAATTCAAAGCTCACAAAGGAGCTTTATATAAAAGCAAAGCACATGGGCTTCCTTGATAAAACAATAGAAGCTCTTACAGGAGATAAGGTAACAGAGCCGCTTATCCCTGTTTATAAGATGGTCGATACATGTGCGGCTGAGTTTGCTGCCGAAACACCTTATTTCTATTCAACATTTGATTCCGACAATGAGGCGGAAGCATTTATAAAGGAAAAGAATTCCGACAGACAAACTATAATAGTATTCGGTTCAGGTCCGATAAGAATAGGACAGGGCATCGAGTTCGACTATGCGTCTGTACACTGTGTATGGGCACTCAAAAAGGCAGGCTATGATGTTGTTATCGTAAACAACAACCCCGAAACAGTTTCTACCGACTTTGATACGGCTGACAGACTTTATTTCGAGCCGCTTACAAATGAGGATGTTATGGGCATAATCCATACAGAAAAGCCTTATGGCGTAGTTGTTGCATTCGGCGGTCAGACTGCTATAAAGCTTACAAAGTTCCTCAGTCAGAACGGCGTAAATATACTTGGCACATCAGCAGACAGCATTGATATGGCAGAGGACAGAGAGCGCTTTGACGAGCTTCTTGAACTTCACCATGTTAAGCGTCCGGAAGGCTTTACAGTAATGACTACTGATGAAGCGCTTGATGTAGCTGAAAGGATAGGATATCCTGTACTTATGCGTCCGTCATACGTTCTGGGCGGTCAGAATATGATAATCGCCTTCAACGAAGCAGATATCAAGGAATATATGGCTATAATCCTTGCTCAGAATATCGAAAACCCGATACTCATAGACAAGTATCTTTCAGGTACAGAGCTTGAGGTAGACGCTATATGTGACGGTGAGGAGATACTCATTCCGGGTATCATGCAGCACGTTGAGCGCGCAGGCGTACATTCAGGCGACTCTATCGCAGTATATCCTGCATGGAACATAAGCGATGAGATGACGGAAAATATTGTAAACACATCAAAGAACCTTGCTGTTTCACTTAAAACAAAGGGTCTTGTAAATATACAGTATCTTATTTACGAGGGCAAGCTTTATGTTATCGAGGTAAACCCGCGTTCATCAAGAACTATTCCTTATATCAGCAAGGTAACAGGCGTTCCTATGGTAGACCTTGCCACAAGAGCTATGCTCGGAGATAAGCTTGCAGATATGGGCTATGGTACAGGACTTTACAAGAGGTCGCCGTATGTTGCTGTAAAAGTACCGGTATTCTCATTTGAAAAGCTCATAAATGTTGATAACCAGCTCGGACCTGAGATGAAGTCTACAGGTGAAGTTCTTGGTATCGCAAACACACTTGAGGAAGCACTCTATAAGGGACTTATCGCAGCAGGCTATAAGATGACAAAGCAGGGCGGCGTATTTATAACTGTACGTAATCCTGATAAGAACGAAATAGGCGATGTTGCAAAGAAGTATGACGAGCTTGGCTTTACGCTTTATGCTACAAAGGGTACAGCTCAGACTCTCAGAAATTACGGTCTTGATGTTATCGAGGTAGATAAGATACACGAGAACAGCAGGGATAATACCCTTACGCTTATCGAGAGCGGAAAGATAAATTATGTTATCTCAACATCTTCAAAGGGCAGGATACCTACCCGTGACAGCGTTAAGATAAGACGTAAGACTGTAGAGAGAAATATTCCGTGTCTTACATCTATAGATACGGCAAATGCGCTTGCAGATTCACTCAAGAGCAGATATTCAGAATACAGCACAGAGCTTGTTGATATAAATAATATGAGAACAGAGAAGGTAAAGCTGAAGTTCACAAAGATGCAGGGCTGCGGCAACGACTATATCTACTTCAACTGCTTTGACCAGAAGATAAACAATCCGGAAGGTCTCAGTGTACGTTTCGCAGACAGACGCTATGGCATAGGCGGTGACGGTGTTATCCTTATATGTCCGTCAGACTGTGCTGATGCAAAGATGAAGATGTATAACCTTGACGGCAGTGAAGGCAAGATGTGCGGCAACGGCATACGCTGTGTAGGCAAGTATCTCTTTGACCACAATATGGTAAGCGGAGATACCATAAAAATAGAAACTCTCAGCGGCATTAAGACACTTAAAGCATTCCGCCATGACGGAGTTGTAGATGTACTCAGAGTAGACATGGGCAAGGCTGTGCTTGCAGCGTCGGAAATACCGGTGGCTATAAACAAGTCAAAGGTAATAAATGAGCCTGTAACGATAGGCGGCACTGAATATAATATAACCTGCGTATCTATGGGCAATCCGCACAGCGTTGTATTCTGCAACAATGTACAGAAGATAGACCTTGAAAAAATAGGACCGCTCTTTGAAAACAGCGAGTTGTTCCCGGAAAGAGTAAATGCTGAATTTGTAAAGGTAATAGATGAGCATACCATAGAGATGAGAGTTTGGGAAAGAGGAAGCGGCGAAACATGGGCATGCGGTACAGGCGCATGTGCTGTAGCAGTCGCAGCTGTTGAAAACGGACTCTGCAAGAAGGATGAGCCTATCACTGTCAAGCTTAAAGGCGGAAATTTGATTATCGAATATACCGATGATACTGTATATCTCACAGGCTATGCAGAAACAGTATTTGAAGGAGAAATTGAGTTATGACGACAAAGTATATTTTCGTAACAGGCGGCGTTGTTTCGGGACTTGGCAAGGGTATAACCGCAGCTTCTCTCGGAAGACTTCTCAAATCAAGAGGTCTTAAAGTAGCCGCTCAGAAGCTCGATCCCTATATAAACGTAGACCCTGGTACAATGAGTCCTTATCAGCACGGCGAAGTATATGTTACCGAAGACGGTGCTGAAACAGACCTTGATCTTGGTCACTATGAAAGATTTATAGATGAGAACCTCAACAAATTTTCTAACCTTACGACAGGAAAGGTTTATTCAAACGTACTTGAAAAGGAGCGCCGGGGCGATTACCTCGGCGAGACCGTTCAGGTAATACCGCATATCACTAATGAGATAAAGTCTTTTATTTATGAAGTCGGCAAGGACTCTGCTGCTGACATAGTAATAACGGAGATAGGCGGAACTGTAGGCGATATCGAGAGCCAGCCCTTCCTTGAAGCTATCAGACAGGTATCGGTTGAGGTAGGCAAGGAGAACAGCCTGTTCATACATGTATGTCTTGTACCGTACATAAAGGGCAGTGAGGAGCATAAGTCCAAGCCTGCGCAGCATTCGGCAAAAGAGCTTCGTTCACTCGGAATAAATCCTGATATAATGGTACTTCGCTGTGATGAGCCGCTTGAACCGAGCATATTCAAGAAAATAGCTATGTTCTGCAACGTAAAGCCGGACTGTGTTATAGAAAATATGACTAT
>ONVG01000119.1 GCA_900321195.1 uncultured Eubacteriales bacterium | reverse complement strand
GTATCGGCGGTCAGGACAATATAGCAGAGGAAAGCATGATATATCTTGTCGGTGACGGAGCGGAGCTTTGTTATAGGGCTTTCGGAGAAAAATATCCGAATGTAGTTCTTGTACCCGAAAATATACGTTTTCAGCATGCATACGGAACAGCAAGGGCGGCGGAGAAAATGGCGGCAGAGGATAAGCTTTGCAGCTCTGATGAGCTTATGCCGCTGTATCTCAGACTTCCGCAGGCGGAGCGTGAGCTTAAAGAAAAACAGGAAAAAGAAAAAACAAACAGAAAGGAATAATGTATCATGAAGATAGCTGTTTCGGCAGACCACGGAGCATTCGATCTTAAAGAGTCTGTAAAGAAGCATCTTGAAGAAAAAGGGATAGAATATCACGATTTCGGTTGCTTTTCAAAGGAGTCGGTCGATTATCCGAGATATGCATATTATGCAGCATCGGCAGTTGCAAGAAAAGAGTATGATTTCGGCATAATACTTTGTACTACGGGACTCGGAGTTTCAATGGCTGCAAATAAAGTCAAGGGGATAAGAGCCGCAGTATGTACGAATGAAATGCTTGCAAGGATGACAAGAAGTCACAACAATGCAAATGTCATCTGCATGGGACAGAATGTCGTATCAAAGGAGCTTGCTAACAAGCTTATAGACATTTTCCTTTCCACAGAATTTGAGGGCGGCAGACATCAGCGCAGAATAGATCTTCTTACCGATATCGAAAACGGCAAAGAGCTTGATTGATACAAGTATTTATAATAAGCAAGATAAACGGAGCGTGTACAGCGTTTGTACTGTACACGCTCCGTTTTTTATTCAGCCGTTATCAGCAGCCGCATCCGCAGCCGTTGTTGTCGCCGCAGCCGCAGCCGCCGCAGTTTCCGCAGCTTCCGCCGTTGCCGCCGCAGCAGCAGAGGATGACGATAAGGATGATCACCCAAGCACAGCTGTTGTTACCAAAAAAACCATTGTTACACATGATAAATTCCTCCTTTGATCATTTACATTAACATAGTACGCAACTGTCCGAAAAAGGTTCATATCAAAAGAGGAAAGAAAAATTATTATCCGTGAACGGCGGCGTTTATCTTCCCGACAGCCGCCTTTTCGAGCCGTGACACCTGAGCCTGACTTATGCCTATTTCTTCCGCGACTTCCATTTGTGTCCTTCCGCGGAAAAATCTCAGACCGAGTATTTTCTTCTCACGCTCATTCAAAGACTCCATAGCGTCTCTTAAAGCTATCTCGTCAAGCCAGTGTACATCATCATCACTGTCGCCGAGCTGATCCATGACGTATATCGTATCTGTGCCGTCTGAATATACAGGCTCATAAAGTGAAACAGGCTCAACTATAGCTTCAAGCGCAATGACTATGTTTTCCTTCGGCACGTCAAGCTCCTTTGCTATCTCGTCTATTCCCGGCTCACGGTCGTTTTCAAGAGTGAGCCTTTCCTTTACCTGCATAGCCTTGTATGCGGTGTCCCTGAGCGAGCGGCTGACTCTTACGGCATTGTGGTCTCTGAGATACCGCCTTACTTCGCCTATTATCATGGGTACGCCGTAGGTAGAGAACCTGACGTCCTTGTCACAGTTGAAATTGTCTATTGCTTTTATAAGTCCTATGCAGCCGACCTGAAAGAGATCGTCAGGATTTTCGCCCCTGTTTGCGAATTTCTGTATAACGCTTAAAACGAGCCGCAGATTGCCGTTTATCATTTCATCCCTTGCGTTTTTTCTTGCGGACGCAGAGCCTTCATGCATAGCTTTAAGAAGCTCCTGTTTCCTGTTTTCGGAAAGCACAGGAAGTCTTGAAGTATTTACTCCGCATATTTCGACCTTGTTATATACCAAACTGATACCCCCGTTATCTTTTTGAAAAGTCAAGAGCTTTTATGCACGGAAATCAATTTTATCCGTCAGTTATCGGGGGGAAACCCTTTTCCTGCGAAAAAAGGTTTTCCCCCCGCGCCCCCTTACTAAATTCGCTGATTTTGACAACTCAAAAGCAAGCAAATAATATAAAATGATTTAAGAACTTTTAAAAATCGATTTCTGCTTATATTATTGGCAGGTCATAGAAATTTATGCAGATAATTATATTTGATAGAATTTATACAAATTATAAGAAAATTTTTCAAACTTATTGACACAATTTACAATTTGTGATAAATTAGCATTGGCAGAATATTTTTTAATGAAAATAAAGACAGGAGGCAGATCTATGGAAAAAATTATCGGCGGAATAAAACATGAATGTTATCCGCTCACACCGGCGCAGATGGTTCACATGTACACTCTTCAGCTAAGCCCGACACATGAGATAGTAAATATCGGTTCGGGCGTGTTCCTGAAAACAGAGCTGAATGTATCTGTACTGCGTGAAGCGCTCAACCGCGCAATAGAACGCTGTGAATCAATGAGGCTCAGGATATGGCGCGACCCCGAAACCAATGAACTCTGGCAGTATGTAGTGCCCTACAAAAATCAGTATTTTGAATACTATGATTTTTCTGCGCTCACAGAGGAAAAAGCGCATTCTATCCTTGAAAGATGGACTTCACAGCCATTCGATACATACGGCGGCGAGCTTTCGCGTATCGTTATAGTTTCAATGCCTGACGGCTATAACGGCTATTACTGCAATGTTCATCATGCATGCGCAGACTAAGGCTCTGTTGTCACATTCACAAAGGATGTTATGGATCTCTATTGTCACCTTATGTACGGACTTCCGCATCCTCCTCCGCTCACATCATATATCGAGTCCGTAAAGAAAGACCTTGAATATCCCGGCAGCAAAAAAGCAAAGCGTGACGAAGAATACTGGCATGCAAAGCTCCAGATGCCGGAGCCGATGTTTACAGACTTTACAGGTCCCGGCAGAATGATACAGCTCAGGAAAAAGCTCAACAGACCTGACCTCAGATGGTGCCAGCTTCCCTCAAAGGACGGCTCAGGCGCAACTATCACCTATGACCTTGATGTTGACTCAACAAACAAGATAATACAGTTTGCCGAGGAGCATGATATCCCGACAAGCGTAGTTATCCTCCATGCAATAAGAACAGTTCTTTCAAAATTCAACAATAACGAAAAGGATATAACTATCCGCAACTTTGTCAGCAGACGTTCAACACTTCTTAATAAAAAGTGCGGCGGCGTAAGAATGCACTGCCTGCCGCTGAGAACTATAATCGAGCCTACAGCTACTGTTCTTGAATCTATGAACATAATAAATAAGGAACAGCAGGAAATGTTCCTCCATGCAGACTATTCCACAATGAAGTTCTACTATGAGCAGATGCTTGCTTATAATACCGAACCCGGAGCAGAATATCACAGCATAAGCTTTACATATCAGCCTGCTACAAGAAAGAGCCTTGTGCCGTATCTTAAAGATATCCCCTACAAGAGCAGATGGTACAGCAGCGGAAAACAGCCGCAGCCTTTCTATATAACAGCAATGCACCGTCCGGGCGACGGCGGACTTACATTCTACTTCGGCTATCAGAAGGACAGCGCAACTCCGGAAGAAATAGAGTTCCTCTATTACTTTACCGGACGTGTACTTTTCAGAAGTATAGAAAATCCGGATAAGACTATTGAAGAAATAATAAAAATGACCTGATACGGGAGGAAAATAATAATGTTAGAGCAGTTAAAGGAACTGATAGTAAACTATGTAGACGTTGATGCGGAAAGTATAAGCGAGGACTCACGCTTTGCAGAAGACCTCGGCTTCAACTCCTATGATTTTATATGTATGCTCGGCGACTGTGAGGATGAATTCGATGTTGAAGTCGAGCAGTCGGAAGCAGCAAAAAGCAAGACTGTAGGTGAGCTTATCACTTACTTAGAGAGTGTAAAGCAATGAATAATGTAACTACTCTTAAAGAGCTTGTCTACAGAGCAGATGAACGCTTTGGCGAGGAAACATTTGTCATCGAATACAAAAAGCGTCAGTTCGAGGAAAAAAGCTACCGCCGTTTCCGCAGGGAATGCGATGCGCTCGGAGCATGGTTCAATGAAACGTTCCCCGAAAGGACACACGCTGCAATAATAGGACTTACCAGCTATGAATACCTTGTTGCATGGTTCGGCATACAGTGCAGCGGAAATGTATCCGTTCCGCTCGACAATGCAAACAGCGCCGAAAGAATAGCTGACGAGATAGTGCGCTCAGACAGCGAGGCAGTATTCGTTGACGATAATCACGCAAAGGATATAGACAAGTTCCGTGAGCTTTGCCCGAAGGTAAAGTATTATTTCCATATACATAAGCCTTGTGAGGGTATGCTTTATCTTGGCGATATACTCGAAGAATATAAGGACAGACAGCCCACACGCTCATCATCGGCGTCAGACCTGACAGCTATACTCTTCACATCGGGAACGACAGGAAGAAGCAAGGGCGTAATGCTCAGCAATGAAAATCTTATCGATAACGCAACATGTGAGCCTGACCTCGGCTATCACGGCAATAAGCGTATGACTGTTCTCCCGATACATCATGTTTTCTGCTTTACATGCGATATCCTTTGCAGTCTTTGGTACGGACGCAAACTCTGCATAAACGACTCACTCATGCGCATAATCAAGAACCTTAAAGTTTTCCGTCCTACAGATGTTACATTCGTTCCGATGATATCCGCGTCGATACTCAACCGCATGAAGCAGATGGCAGGCGAAGACGGTGACAAGAAGGCAGTCGGCAGAGAAGTGTTCGGTGAGAATTTCAGCATAATATATTCAGGCGGCGCATATCTCAGCCCTGCGATAATAAAGGGATTCAGTGAATTCGGCATAGAAATAGCTCAGGGCTACGGCATGACTGAATGCTCACCGAGAATATGCTCAGGCATAAAGGATTGTCCGAAACCCGAATCGGTAGGCGAGATAGTTCCGGGCTGTGAGGTAAGGATAGTTGACGGCGAAATACAGGTCAAGAG
>ONVG01000011.1 GCA_900321195.1 uncultured Eubacteriales bacterium | reverse complement strand
GACACTTCTCCGCGAGGACGCACGCGACACCCTATCAAAGACCGAGGGGCAGACCGCTATCAATGCGTCTGTCGAGCGCGGACTCGCCGACATCGCCAAGAACGCAGGCCCCGTCGGTACGTCCGCGAAGGCGGACATCTTCAAGGAGTACGGCAAGCTTTCTCATCAGCCTCTTGAGGAGCTTCAGGCAGGCGCAAGGATACAGATAGGCGATACAAAAGAGGACCCGATGGATTTTGCGCTCTGGAAGGGCGCAAAGCCGGGCGAGCCTTACTGGGACTCTCCCTGGGGACAGGGCAGACCGGGCTGGCATATAGAATGCTCGGCTATGGCAAGACGCTATTTGGGTGAAACTATAGATATACACTGCGGCGGGCAGGATCTTATTTTCCCGCACCATGAAAACGAGGTCGCTCAGAGTGAATGCTGCAACGGAGTACCGTTTGCAAATTACTGGATGCATAACGGCTATATCAATGTTGACAACAGAAAAATGTCAAAGTCGCTGAACAACTTCTTTACAGTCCGTGACGTTGCCGAAAAGTACGGATATGAGCCGATAAGATATCTCATGCTCTCCTCTCAGTACCGCAGCCCGATAAACTATTCTACAGATATCATCGAACAGTGCAAGTCGGCGCTCGAACGTCTTTACAACTGCCGCGAGGATCTTGAATTCCTTGCAAAGAATGCTGTTTCGGGAGAAAAGGAAAATGAAGCCGCAGTCAGAGAAAAGCTTCTTGCCCATAAAGCTGACTTTACAGAAGCAATGGATGACGATCTCAATACAGCAGATGCTATATCGGCGCTTTTCGAGCTTGCAAGGGATATAAACTCAAATCTCAATGCACAGACAGCGCCCTCAAAGGAGCTTTGTGAATTTGCACTCGGACTTTACAAGGAGCTTGCAGATGTTTTGGGACTTCTTTACACGGAGAAAAAGAATGCTGTAGATGATGATGTACAGAAGCTCATAGACCTTCGCACACAGGCAAGGAAAGAGAAGAACTGGGCGGAGGCTGACAGGATACGTGACGAGCTTAAAGCCAAGGGCATAACCATAAAGGATACGCCGCAGGGAACTATAGTTGTAACGGAATAAGTCATGGACAGAAATAAGATAAATGAGCTTATAGAAACGGCTGAAAAAGCAAGGCAAAAGTCATACGCGCCTTATTCGGGATTCACTGTCGGAGCTGCGCTTCTTTGTGATGACGGGAGCATTTATGAGGGCGTGAATATCGAGAATGCGTCCTATCCTGTAGGGATATGCGCAGAGAGAGCGGCTTTTTCAGCGGCAGTTTCAGACGGCAAAAGAAATTTCAGCGCTATAGCAATAGTCGGAGGACATGCGGGAAAAAGCGCCGATGAGCCGTGTTACCCCTGCGGAATATGCAGACAGTTCATGTCTGAGCTTTGCGGAGGAGATATTTGCGTAATATCGGCTGCAAGCACTGAAAAATATTCGCTCAATACTTTATCGGAGCTTTTGCCGTTTGCGTTTGAGCTGTAAAAAAATACCGCACATGCTTTTACATGTGCGGTAAAGTATCAGGATGCGCCGAACGGATAGCGGAATTCCTCGTTTCAGCAGGAATAATCTGCGGAATGCTTTTTTTCGCTCTTTGAGCCTGATTTTTCACTGTGTTCCTCGGACTGCTTGCTGCGTCTTTTGGTTTCGCTGCTGCTGTTCATATCAACACCACCCTTCAAATCTATTATTAACATTTTCAGGGAAATTATGCATATCAATTATCTGTGATCGGTATTTCCGTATTTTAAAATACTCCGCTATATCAATAACGAGTCATTGATTTCCGTGATGCCTGGTACTCAACACTTAACACTAAAAGGATGATGATAAATGACTGAGCTTCCCGAAAGCTTTAAAGAGGAAATGAAAACTATATTGAAAAATGATTATCCGCTGTATGAGAAGTGCTTCGGGGAGGACGCTTTCAGGGGAATATCTGTAAACAGACTCAAAACAACGCCTGAAAAACTTATCGGGCTGCTGCCTTTTGAAGTAAGCAAGAGTCCTTTCTACCGTGACGGGTACTATATATCATGCACAGAACAGGGCATAGGAAAGCATCCTCTGCACCATGCGGGCGCATTCTATGTGCAGGAGCCTTCCGCAAGCTCGGCGGTCTCGCTTCTTGATGTTCAGGAGGGTGAAAGGGTGCTTGACCTTTGCGCCGCGCCCGGAGGAAAGTCTGCTCAGATAGCTTCATGTCTCGGCGGCAGCGGTCTTATATGGTCGAATGAGGTGGTAAAAAGCAGGGCACAGATACTTCTTTCAAATTTTGAAAGAATGGGTATCGCAAACGGCGTTGTATCATCGCTTTATCCTGAGGTGCTGTGCAAAAGGCTCGGCGGATATTTCGACAAGCTTCTTGTGGATGCGCCCTGTTCGGGTGAGGGAATGTTCCGCAAAAATCCCGATGCTGTTTCGGAATGGAGCAGGGAGCATGTTCTCTCGTGCGCCGAAAGACAGCTTTCAATACTTGACTCGGCTTCGTCTGCACTGAAAAGCGGCGGCGTACTCGTCTATTCTACATGCACATTTTCGTATGAGGAAAACGAGGGCGTGATACTAAGATTTCTTGAAAAGCATCCCGAATTTGAGATGTGTGAGATAAACGAACCGTTCGGACGAAAAACAGAGCTTCCGTGTGCCGTCAGGATAACGCCGATAGAAAACGGTGAGGGACATTTTGCCGCAAAGCTCAGAAAAATATATTCCGATAATGACGGCGTTTTTTCCTGCCGCAGAACAGAGAACATAAAAAAGGACAGTATATATATATCGGCTGAAAGGGAGCTTGAAGAAATATTCAGGGATGTTTCCGGAGCTGACATATCAATAAAAGGTGATAAGGTCTATCTTCTTCCCGATATGCTTCCCGATATCAGCGGAATAAATGTCATACGCGCAGGAGTGCTTGCAGGAGAGTTCAAAAAAGGCCGCTTCGAGCCGGCACATTCCTTGTTTACGGCTTTCAGACCGGACGCTTTCAGACGTGTTTTGGAGCTTGACATAAACGACAGGCGCACGGAAGAATATCTTCACGGAATGGAAACAGAATGTGACGGCGAAAACGGCTATACGGCAGTCAGCTTTTGCGGTATGGTAACGGGCTTCGGAAAATGCTCCGGTGGCCGTCTTAAAAACAAGTACCCGAAAGGACTTAGAAACTGATAAAATTAAAAAGGGTGTCCATAATGAACAAAATAAAAATAAAGCCGGGGGCGCTGAACGGCACTGTTTCCGTACCGCCGTCAAAAAGCGCCGCTCACAGAGCGATAATATGTGCGGCTCTCTCGGACGGTACAAGCGTAATAGAGCCTGTAGAGCTTTCAAATGATATAAAAGCAACCATACAATGTATGAAAAAACTCGGTGCGGAAATAAGTCTTGACGGAAAAACTCTTACTGTCAGCGGAAGCAGAATTTTTTCATCCGATAATATACAGCTCGACTGCGGAGAGAGCGGCTCGACTCTCAGATTTCTTATACCCGTAGCGGCGGCAGGCGGCGTCAGCGCAGAATTTGTCGGACACGGAAAGCTTCCCGAAAGACCGATAGGCGTATTTACGGAATGTCTTCCTCAGCATAATGTCGAATGTATAACAAAAGGCGGTCTGCCGCTTAAAATAAAAGGCAGACTTGAAAGCGGAAAATATTATGTGCCGGGAAATATAAGCTCACAGTTCATAACCGGACTTCTGCTTGCATTGCCGCTCGCTGACGGTGACAGCGAGATAATACTTACATCAGGACTTCAGTCGGGCGATTACATAAATATGACTGTCGATACCATGAAAGCCTTCGGAGTTGAAGTATCTTCTTGTGAAAACGGCTGGAGGATAAAAGGCGGTCAGCGCTATAAAGCAGTAAACTTCAAGGTAGAGGGCGACTGGTCGCAGGCAGCGTTCTTTATGACTGCGGCGGCGCTCGGCGGAAAAATAACCATAGATAACCTTGACATAAATTCCCGTCAGGGCGACAAGGCGTGTATGGAGATATATTCACGCTTCGGAGCAAGGATAACATTGTCGGATAACGGAAATATAACTATAGAGCATGGTGGGCTTAAAGGTACGGAGATAAACGCGGAGAATATACCCGATATGGTACCGGCGCTTGCAGTTACGGCGGCGCTTTGCGAGGGAACGACTGTTATAAAAGGAGCTGAAAGGCTCAGGATAAAGGAATGCGACAGGTTGGCGGCTATGCGTGACGGGCTTTCAAGGCTCGGAGCGGATATAACCGAAACATCCGGTGGATTTATAATAAACGGCAGAAAAAAGCTGAACGGAGCTGAAGTCAGCGGATATAATGACCACAGGATAGTAATGTCGCTTACGGTAGCGGCTGTATGCGCGGACGGAGATATAATAATAACCTGTCCAGAAAGCGTAAACAAGTCATATCCGGACTTCTTTGAGGTCCACAGAAAATTGGGGGGATGTTCGGATGTCATCATGGGGCAGTAAGATAAAAATATCGATATTCGGAGAAAGTCACGGAAAGGGAATAGGCGTTGTGATAGACGGACTTCCGTCAGGAGAAAGACTTGACATGGATGAGCTTATGATGCAGATGAGCAGGCGCGCGCCCGGAAAGGACAAGGCGGCAACTCCGAGACTTGAAAAGGACATACCGGAAATATTGTCGGGACTTTTGAACGATACGACAACAGGAGCGCCGCTTTGTGCGGTGATATACAACACAAATACACGCTCGCAGGACTACGGCGATATGATGACAAAGCCTCGTCCGGCTCATGCGGATTATACCGGTTATATACGCTACAGCGGATTTAATGACATAAGGGGCGGCGGACATTTTTCCGCTCGTCTTACAGCGCCGCTTGTATTTGCAGGCGCGGTATGCAGACAGATACTCTCACGCAGGGGAATAAAGATCGCCGCTCATATATGTTCTGTCGGAAATATCTATGACAGCCGCTTTGATGCTGTGAATATCCCTGATGAGCTTATGGACAGACTTTCATCTGTTACATTCGGACTTATAGATGAAGAAAAGGAAAAACCTATGCGTGAGCTTATCGAGCTTTGCCGCATGGAGCAGGACAGCATAGGCGGCACGATAGAATGCGCGGTAACAGGTATGCCGGCAGGCGCAGGCTCACCGATGTTTGACGGTATAGAGAATGTCATATCCTCTGTTGTGTTCGGAGTTCCGGCTGTAAAGGGGATAGAGTTCGGCTCAGGCTTTGAGGGTTCGGCTCTCAGGGGCAGTCAGAACAATGACGAGTTCTATTATGACGGTGACACCGTAAGGACACGCACTAACAATCACGGTGGCATTTTAGGCGGCATAAGCTCAGGAATGCCGATAATTTTCAGGACAGCCATGAAGCCGACGCCGTCTATCTCACGCAGTCAGAAAACGGTTGACCTTTCCGCTCACAGTGACACGACGCTTGAAATAAAGGGCAGGCATGACCCCTGTATAGTTGTGCGCGCAGTACCCGTTATAGAGTCGGCGGCGGCTCTTGCCGTGATAAATATTCTTTCGGATGCAAATAAACTTTGAATTCAGTGTTTGGCTGTTCACTTGATAATAATTATTAAAGTTGGGAGCGAATAAGATTTGGATATACAGGAAATAAGAAAAGAGATAAATGAAATAGACAGGGAGCTTTCCGCGCTTTTTGCAAGGCGTATGGAATGCTCAAAAGAAGTCGCAAAATACAAGCTGAAAAACGGTATGCCGATATTCGATCCCGAAAGAGAGGTACAGATACTTGATGCTGTTGAGAAAAGCACAGGAGAATACGGCTTTTATGCAAGGCGGCTTTATTCCGAGATAATGGAGCTTAGCCGTTCCTTGCAGCATGATATGCTTGACAGCGGAAGTGAGCTAAAAAATACCATACTTTCCGCTGAAAAAGATATCCCCTATGACAGTGACAGTGTGCGTATAGCATGCTTCGGTGTGCCTGAAACGTATTCCCACAGCGCATGCCGCCGCTTGTTCCCAAATTCCCGGCCGGAATTTTATCCTACATTCCGTGAGCTTTTCGAGGCTATGCAGAGTGATAAAGCTCAGTTCGGGATAATACCTATAGAAAACAGCTCGGCAGGCTCGGTAACTGAGGTCTATGACCTTATGCTGAAATACCGCTTTTATATATCCGCTTCCACAGAGATACCCGTTGACCATTGTCTTGCGGCTGTAAAGGGAACAAAGCTTGAAAATGTTAAAAAAGTACTTTCACACGGACAGGCGCTCTATCAATGCTCGGAATACATAACTGCAAACGGTCTTGAGCAGGAGCAGTGCAAGAGTACGGCAGCCGCCGCAAAATTTGTTTCCGGAAGCGGAGATGATACGATAGCCGCAATATGCTCGGAGGACGCCGCAAAGCGCTACGGACTTGATATCATACTAAGGGATTTCCGCAACGATCCTCACAATACAACAAGATTTATAGTGATATCCAAAAAGCTTTATATAGAGGAAAGCGCCGACAAGATAAGTCTTTGCTTTGCGCTTCCTCATGTTACAGGCTCGCTTTATACGGTGCTTTGCAGATTTGCCGTAAACGGACTTAACCTTACAAAGATAGAGTCACGTCCGAAACCCGGAACGGAGTTTGAATATCTGTTCTATCTTGATTTTGACGGCAGTACAAGGACGGATTCGATAATATCACTTATATGCGCTCTTTCCAAGGAGCTTTCCGAGTTTTCTTTTCTTGGAAACTACCGCCATAAAATGTAAAAATCAAAGCTCAAAGCCTTATTTGCGGGTTTTGAGCTTTTTCTTTTTATATATGGATATCGACCTCATACGGCAGACCGCAAAGAATATATACAGCGCATACAGCAAGCGCTGTGAATGCAGGCATATCTGCCGATGAAAATATTTTTATCTCACACGGTTCTGCTGTATCGCCGTCAAGTGTGCGTATGTTTCTTTGCAGGCTTATCAGCTTGTTTTCGTCCGTTATGCAGGATATCGTAAGCGTATCACGTCCCGACATGGAACAGCCTATCACACAGCATTCCGAATTTTTGAGAATATTCAAAGCCGCCTTGTTTGAACTGTCGGTTATGCACACGGCATTTTTAACGTCGCATTTTTCGTCAGGCTCAATGACGTCATCTCCGAATATAACTATCCCGCTAATGTCTATGCTCTTGAATTTCTCTGTGCATGTTATGCTGAATTCAGGCTTTTCGGATGTGGCATATATGTTTTTGCCGTCATTTACGAACACGCCGCCGATATTTTTCAACGAGGATATTATCGTATCCGTCAGCCTTCTGTCATGGCTGTCGCCGCAGATAATGATGTTTTTCAATGCTTTTCCTCCCGATAAAAATTCATGTCTGAAATAACGAGCTTTGAGCTTATTATTGACTTGATTTATCCGCGGAAATCAATTCTTGAAATTTTATGGATAACAGCATATAACATATCATCATATTGCCGCAAAATTCCGCTTGTAAATATATCAAAATTCAGCGGCTTCAGAAAAAGGTTTCTTTCGGATAACTGACGAATAAAATCGATTTTTGTGTAATTTATTTGTATACTATTGATTTTTAGTGTGAAAAGTGTGTATAATATGATATGTGAACCTTATTTTATCTAAAATTGGAGAAAACAAAAATGAATATAAAAAAAATCATCTCAACAGCATTGTCGCTTATCATTGCGCTGTCAGCCGCAGGCGCTGCTCTGCCTGAAACAGATGCGCCGCTGAACATAAGCGTGAGCGCGGCATATTATACGCCTAAAAACTGCTCGGAGGAGTTTTCGGGAACAGGATTTTACAGCAGGCTTGAAACAGCGCTTGAAGAAAGCGGACAGTCTACCGTTATGGAAAGAGCGCTTGCCGTTGCGCTTTCTCAGGACGGCTATAAGAATTATGCACTTGATGAAGTCGATATCAACAGGGCAAGGGATGAAGGAAAGCTCTGGACTGGCGCAATACAGCGTGACGACTATAATGAAACGGGAAATACGGAATATACACGCTGGATACAAAGCTATGTTCTGGGAAGCAGCGCAATATACAGCGACATTGACTGGTGCGCTATATTTATGAGCTGGTGTCTGTATCAGGCAGGCTATTATTCGGGTGATGAGCTGAAAAGGTTCTATTACTCATACTGCGCCGACCCCCGCCTTGAATCGAGCTATTATTCATGGATAGAGTCGTTCAACTTAGACCAGCATTATGTATGGTACACACCGCTTGCGTATAAGAAGCTTGATGCATACAGCGGCTGGAACGAGTATTTCAACACCAATATCGACCCGTATGATCTGCCGTACAAGCCGGGCGGACTTCTCTTTTTCGGCTGGGACGGTGACGGAAGATATTTCGACCATGTGGGCATGGTCATCTCATTCGACAGGGAATCGCATATACTTAAATATATCAGCGGCAATGATGACGGACAGGTGCGTATAAGGGAATATGACTTTGAAGATACGACCTACAAAAAGAAGCCGAAAATAAAGAACTATAACAGAATACTTGCCTATGCGGAATATGACTCTATAGAAAATCTCATACCAAAGACTATAGAGATATCACAGACTGCTTTTGAATGTGAGAGAAACAATAATGACGGTATAACCATCGAAACGAACTCAGAATCAAAGACTGTTCTTATAAAGCAGAACGGCAATATGATAGCGTCACATCTGAATGAAACCGCAACTATAAGCAGCGGCAGTATATTCATAGCCGAGGAAGTTATAAACTCACTCAACGACG
This sequence comes from uncultured Eubacteriales bacterium, assembly GCA_900321195.1. Taxonomy (GTDB): domain Bacteria; phylum Bacillota; class Clostridia; order Oscillospirales; family Acutalibacteraceae; genus UBA1213. Next base: position 16,372 of record ONVG01000011.1, on the reverse strand, counting down.
GCGAAAATACACTCAATGTAGTTCTGGAGGACAATGCTTTTGCTATAACTGTTACAGTGAATGAACCTGTAAAGAAGGTGCTGAAGGCAGAAAAATCCGAGCTTGAATGGGACAGAGCCTCAGCCGCAGGTCTGACGATAAAGACAAATTCATCCTCTGACCTTATAGATATACTAAGAGGCGATGAACGTCTTGCGACGATAAATACCGAAGGTCTTACCATAACGAACGGCGAAGTATCGGTAACGGCAGAGGTGCTGAACAATATACTTAATGACGGACTGAACGAGCTTGTACTTTTGCTGACAGACGGAACTATAGATATAACCATAAACGTGACAAATGAGCTAAGGATAATTTCCGCAGACAATACATATTTTCAGTATGAGCAATTTTCGGAGGACGATATACAGATAAATACAAATTCATACTCAGATACGGTGTCGCTTTACATGAACGGAAACCTCATGGCAGAGGATGACGGAAAGCTTCTGTATATCAAAGACAGTATGGTGTTTATAAAGCATACTCTCCTTGACGGCATACTTACTGACGGAGAAAATGATATCGTTCTTTCGTTTGAGGACGGTATCCTCAATATAAAGGTGTTTATGACAAAGCCGCCTAAAGAGATAACCCTTGAACATTCCGAATACAAATGGGAATTCAACGACAGGGACGGTCTGCGCATGCGTTCAAATTCCGACTCATATTATGTTATAGTGAGCTGTAACGGAAAAGACCTTTCAAGCTACAGCGATGCAGGCATCACTCTTATAAACGGTGTTATAACCATAGAGCCTGACAGACTTAAAGATATCCTTGCTGTCGGCAATAATGACATGACATTTACATTCGGTGACGGTGAAACATCTGCTGTCATAAATATGACTATGCCCGAAAAGGTAATAACCGCCGACCATAAGGAATTTTCAATAAGACCTTCATCCGAAAACGATACGGTAATACATACGAACTCGGATTCTTCGGAGGTCATAATGAATGTAAACGGACGTTATCTTAATTCGGCGGATACAGACGGACTCAGCGCTTAAAGATAAGCATTAAGGCAAGTCTTTTTGAGGATTCATATAAGCCGACGTTAAGAGACGGAACAGAGCAAAGCTCTTCTGATGAAAGCAGTGCAGAGTCATCGGCTGATGCTTCAAAGGAGGATTCTCAAGACAGTAAGGAAAGTAAGTCGGACAGCAAAACCGAAAGCTTGTCAGAGAAAAGCGCTTCTGAAAGCTTGGCTGACGGTTCCTCTGACGCTCAAGGTCAGGATGAGTCTGCAGAAGAAACGAGCGGGGATGAGAGCGGGGACAAAACATCCCAAAAAAAGCTTACAGCTCCTGAACAGAAAAATGATGCAGGCGTTATCATAGTTGTTTTCCTTATAGTTGCAGCCGTAGGCGCGGCAGTGACAATATTTATATTCCTTAACAGGAAAAATAAAAAATAACGGATAAATAACGGCTGAGAACAAATCTTTTTATCTGCGGTCTGAAAATTCGGGTCACAGGACAAAGATCGTTCTCAGCCCTTTGCTTTTGGATAATTTTACTTTTTTTTAACGAAAAATATGCTTTACCTATTGAAAAAAACAGTCAGATGTTATAAAATATAAGTGACGGTCAATGCCGTAAGATCACAGATAAAATAAACCGAAAGGATGTTATTGAAATGAATTATCTTAACAAGAAAACAGTAGAAGACATCGATGTAGCAGGCAAGAAGGTCCTTGTTCGCTGTGACTTCAACGTTCCGTTTGACGGTGAGGGTAATATCTCCGATCCTAAGCGTATCGATGAGGCTCTTAAAACTATCAAGTATCTTGTAGACCATAAGGCAAAGGTCATCCTCTGCTCACATCTCGGTCGTCCGAAGGGCGAATTCAACATGAAGTATTCTCTTGCACCCGTTGCTGCTTATCTTTCAAAGGCTCTCGGCTTTGAAGTAAAGATGGCTTCCGACGTTGTAGGCGAAAGCGCTAAGTCTATCGCTGCTTCTCTCCAGGACGGCGAAGTTGAGCTTATCGAAAATGTTCGTTTCCATAAGGAAGAGGAAAAGAACGATCCCGAATTCTCAAAGCAGCTTGCTTCTCTTGCTGAGATATATGTAAACGATGCATTCGGTACTGCTCACAGAGCTCACGCTTCAACAGCAGGTGTTGCTGATTATCTTCCGGCTGCATGCGGCTACCTCATCCAGAAAGAGATATCTGTAATGGGCGGCGCTCTCACAGAGCCTAAGAGACCTTTCGTTGCTATTCTCGGCGGTGCTAAGGTTTCCGATAAGATAGGCGTTATCACAAACCTTCTTGACAAGGTAGATACACTTATCATCGGCGGCGGTATGGCTTACACATTTATGAAGGCTCTCGGCTATTCAACAGGTACATCTATCTGCGAACTTGACAAGGTAGAGCTTGCTAAGGATATCATGGCTAAGGCTAAGGACAAGGGCGTTAACTTCCTTATCCCCGAAGATACAGTTGTTGCTCAGGAATACAAGGCAGACGCTGAATTCAAGACAGTTGATTCCGATAAGATAGAGGACGACTGGATGGGTCTTGATATCGGTCCCAAGACAAGAGAAAAGTTTGCAAACGCTGTTAAGGGCGCAGGTACAGTAGTATGGAACGGTCCGATGGGCGTTTCCGAGTGGGAGAACTTCGCAGCAGGTACTATCGCAGTTGCTAAGGCAGTTGCAGAGAGCGGCGCTATATCTATAATCGGCGGCGGCGACTCAGCAGCAGCAGTTGAAAAGCTCGGCTATGCAGACAGAATGACTCATATCTCAACAGGCGGCGGCGCTTCTCTCGAATTCCTCGAGGGTAAGGTACTTCCGGGTATCGCTTGCCTCGACGATAAGTAATAATTATCGGTTATCAGCATATCATAAAATACAATTATTCTGAGGCTGAAGGGGTGGGGCAATGCCTCATCCCTTTCTGATTACTATTAAAAAAGGAGATAATTAAAATGAACAAGGAATTAAGACAGGCTATCATCGCAGGCAACTGGAAAATGAACAAGACTCGTCCCGAAGCAAAGGCTCTTATCGAGGAGCTTAAGCCTATAGCTGAAAAGGCTACATGCGGCGTTGTTATATGCGTACCTTTTACAAACCTTGAAACAGCAGTAGAGCTTACAAAGGGCACAAACATCAAGGTAGGCGCAGAAAACGTACACTTTGAGAAGAGCGGCGCATTCACAGGCGAGATCAGCGCTGACATGCTTACAGAGATAGGCGTAGAGTATGTTATAATCGGTCACAGCGAGAGAAGACAGTATTTCGGTGAAACAGATGAAACTGTAAACAAGAGAACAAAGGCAGCTCTTGCAGCAGGCCTTAAACCAATAGTATGCGTAGGCGAGCTTCTTTGGGAGCGTGAGTGCGGCATAACTGAGGAAGTTGTTGCACGTCAGATAAAGCTTGATTTCTTCAATGTAAGCGCAGAGGACGTTAAGAAGTCTGTTATCGCTTATGAGCCTGTATGGGCTATCGGCACAGGAAAGACAGCTACAGCAGAGCAGGCACAGGAGGTTTGTGCATTCATCCGCGCAACACTTGCAAAGCTTTACGGTCAGGATGTTGCAGATGCTGTTACTATCCAGTACGGCGGCTCAATGAACCCGAAGAACGCAGCAGAGCTTGTTGCTCAGCCTGATGTTGACGGCGGTCTTATCGGCGGCGCATCACTCAAGGCTGCTGATTTCGGCGTACTCCTTGAAGCTGCAAGCAACGGCTGATATTTATAGTCATAATTATTAAAAATCAAAGCTGATGTCCTGAGAACAGTCATAGTAAAGCCTGAGCTTTGGACTTTGGCATATGAACTACTATTCTACTGACATTGGAGCCGTTATATCGCAGGGTATGCGGCTCCTTTATCGAAATGAAAATTTTGAGGTGCAAAATGAAAAGAAAGATGATCTCTGTTATATGTGCATCTGCGCTGATACTTTGCGCTGCAGGCAGCAGCTGTTCAAATAACAGCTCATCATCTTCCGTTTCTACCGAAAAGCAGATAATAATCGAGGCAGGCGGAAACACTCTTTATAATTCAGGTATAGCGTTGTATATAATTAACGGCAGTGAAAGCTTTAAGTATGCAGAGATGAGTACAAGATCTGCGCTTGATGTACAAGGCATACCATCTATGATAAACGCTGTTCCGGCTATTACGGTCTTTTCGGAGGATGATATCTACGGATTTGAAACGGATAATGGTGAGATATATCATTGGAACATAAAAGATCCGACAAATGCAGTCAAGCAAACTCTTTACACGATAAAGGAACTCCAGCCGGCTGTAAAAAAGGTCATCGAGGGCAATAAGAATATAAGCAATGCCGAAGAAAAGGCTAAGGAATTTTCTGAGCATATTCTTACAGCGTGGAACAATTTTGTTGACGGCGGCGACGGATATATCTATGCGCCGTATAATCCTCCTGTCGAACATTTTGGCAATGATCTTGCTATTAATCATATGTTGATAAAGTTTGCCAAGGACGGAAGTGACATAGGTCTTGTAAGTGATATCCGTGCAGGCGCGCTTACAGCAAAGGACGGCTGGCTGTATTATTATGATCCCGGCTATACTCTTGATGATGCGAACGGTCTTTCATACGACAGTTCAAAGGCGGGAATATATAAATCAAAACCCGATGGAAGCGAAAAGAAAGCTATTGTCAGCAATATTACTTCAACGATGCTTGACAATAATCCCGGCAGTGCAGGAAATGTTATAGGGTGCATGGAGATAATAAAGAATGAGCTTTACTATATCGATAACAGCGATAACGGAGGAAGCTATCTCTATAAAGTATCTCTTGACGGCGGCAAGCCCGAAAAGCTTACAAAATCTCCCTGTGCTAACTATCATGCAGATGTCGCAACTGATACGCTTTATTATTTCAGCGGAAAGCTAAGAGAGTTTTCACTTGACGGAAACAACCTGATATCCGTACCGCTTGGCGGCGGAGATGAAAAAACTCTTTTCAATAAATCTTCCGCAGCAGCATACAATGTAGGAATGTGTGTTGCAGACGGCTATCTTTATATTTCTGATTCTTCAAGATTTCAAAGCATTGAGCTTCTTGACGGAAGTAATACCGAAAGCGTTGAGGCTTGCGGTCAGAGATGGGATATCGGAAATAACGAGATGCAGGAGCTTCACTGTACTATGAAAGTAAAGCAGGAAAATAATGTCAGGTCTGCATCAGACCTCACCATAAAGTGGGAAGAAAAAGCGCCGAAAGGTGAAACGGACGGCGTAAAGTCATACACTTAAAAAAATATTGCCCTGATGATAAAATTCAGCGGCAGAATGGAGAAGGAAATATGAAAAAACCGGTAATATTAATGATACTTGACGGCTTCGGCATTGGCACAAACTTCGGCAATGCTATAAGAGAAGCCAACAAACCCAATATGGAGAAGCTTTTCTCACAGAACCCCACAACTCTTATAGCTGCATCAGGTATGGATGTAGGACTTCCGGACGGTCAGATGGGCAACAGTGAGGTCGGCCATACCAATATGGGTGCAGGACGAGTTGTATATCAGGAGCTTACAAGAATAACAAAGGCTATTAAAGACGGCTCTGTTCTGAAGAATGAAGTACTCGTAAAGGCAATGAACAACGCCGCAGAGGACGGAAAAGCACTTCACGTTATGGGACTTCTTTCACCCGGCGGAGTTCACAGCCATATCACACATATTTACGGCATAATAGAGATGGCAAAGAAGATGGGCGTAAAGAATGTTTATCTCCATGCTTTCCTTGACGGCAGAGATGTGCCGCCCTCAAGCGCAAAGGACTATATGGCAGAGGCTAAGGCAAAGCTTGAAGAGATAGGCGTCGGAAAGATAGCTACTATCTCAGGCCGTTACTATGCTATGGACAGAGATACGAACTGGGACAGAGTTGAAAAAGCATATGCGGCTCTTGTATACGGCGAGGGCGTAAAGGCTGACGACCCTGTACAGGGTGTTGCGGATTCATACGCAAACGGTGTTACGGATGAATTCGTTGTGCCGATAGTATGCGCTGAGAATGCGACCATAAAGGCAGGCGACTCTGTTATCTTCTGCAACTTCCGTCCCGACAGAGCAAGAGAGATAACACGTACATTCGTGGATCCTGATTTCAGCGGCTTTGAGCGCAGGAACGGATTCTTCCCGCTCAACTATGTATGCATGACACAGTATGACGCTACAATGCCGAATGTTGAAGTAGCATTCAAGCCGCAGTCACTTGTAAATACATTCGGTGACTACATTTCTTCAAAGGGCCTTACACAGCTCAGAATAGCAGAAACAGAGAAATATGCACACGTAACATTCTTCTTTAACGGCGGTGTTGAGAAGGTATCGGAAGGCGAGGACAGATGCCTTATACCTTCACCGAAGGTAGCAACATACGACCTCCAGCCCGAAATGAGCGCTTATGAAGTAACAAAGAATGCTGTTGAGAGAATAGAGAGCGGCAAGTATGACGTTATCATACTCAACTTTGCAAACTGTGACATGGTAGGACACACAGGCGTATTTGAAGCGGCTGTAAAGGCTGTTGAAGCAGTAGATGACTGTGTAGGACAGGTAGTAAATGCTATTGTAAAGATGGACGGCGTGGCTCTCATAACAGCAGACCACGGAAATGCCGACAGGATGATAGATGAGGACGGCTCACCGTTTACAGCTCATACTACAAATCTTGTACCGTTCTGCGTAGTAAATCATCCCTGCATACTCCGTGACGGCGGCAGACTTGCAGACATAGCTCCGACAATGCTCCAGCTCCTTGGACTCTCACAGCCTGAAGAAATGGACGGAAAGTCACTTATCAGGGAATGAAATAAATATTTTACTATAATGTGATATAAATCTAAAATTCACGGCAAGCTAAAAAATCATTGACTTGCTGTGGATTTTTTTGTATTATTTAAAATATGACTTGATTTTATGAGTGAAAAAGGGTATTATAGTATTGAAAGATTATTTTTTGTGAAAGGAAAGGCTATGGGTTCATTTGATGAGAAATATAAAAAGATAAAAGAAAACAGAGAAAACAGTGCCGATGAATATGGTAATGCCGAAAGCTTTTCACGCAGAACGGAAAGAGCAGGAGGGCAGAATATCTATTCTTCAAAAAATAAACGTAAAAAAAGTAATGCCCTTATGAGAAGGATAAGACATCTTAAAAGGTCGCTTACGGTTGATTTTGACAAGCCCTTTGACTTCTATGATCAGGTTCTGATAATGTTTGTTACGCTTACGGTATCATGCATATTGTTTGGTTCGGTATTCGGTGTGGCTGCTCTTGTACATCACGGCAAAAACAGAAGTACGGTAGTTGCAGCTTCCGAAAGCAGTGACGAAAGCAAGGAGGATAAAGCGCATTCTGACGATAATATCAAAAAGGATAAAACGGTTTCCGAAGCCGAAAATTCCGCGCAGCCCTCTGATACATCGGAGGAGGAGGAGTCCGAAGATGAAGATGTGTCAAGAGAGGGAAATCAGTTCTTTGCCGAAACAAAAACTACTGTGTTTACAGATAAGGTCTATACGGGCGATCTTATCCTTGTAAACAAAGATCATAAGTGCAGCTTTGACGGTGAAAATGTAGCTCCGATAATCGACTCCGGCGAGATATACTGTGCGTTGACTGACAATAACGTTTCGTTTGACAAGGAAAGGGTAGTTTACCTTAACAAAATGCTTGCGGATTTCGTCAAGCATTACGGCGATACCGACCTTATGATAGCATGCGGCTACAGGAGTGCCAAGACACAGAAAAAACTGCTTGACAATGAGATAGCAAGTGTTGGAAAGGAAAAGGCTGAAAGATGGGTAGCGCCGCCGGAATACAGCGAGCACCAGACGGGACTTGCCTTTGACTTTAACCTGAACAACAGCGAGGGAAGCGGAGGCATACAATATACAGGTGAAGATATCTATTCATGGCTTAATAATAATTGCTATAAGTACGGCTTTATTGTGAGATATCCTGCCGGTAAGGAGGATATAACAGGATATGAGCAGGAGACATGGCATTTCCGCTATGTAGGTGAGCCGGCAGCATACTATATCATGCATAAGGATATCACGCTTGAAGAATTCCACGAGGAAATAAAAAAGCACAGCATAGATGATCCGCTTATAATTGAAAATGATTACGGCGGAAAGTGGTGTGTCTATTACAAAAAGGCATCCAAAAATATCAGAACAAAGCTTATCGTTCCTTCGGAAAACGCATTTTCTGTATCAGGCGATAACTGCGGCGGATTTATTGTTGCAGTTACTCTCAGCGAGAGTGAATATGTTGATGACAGCAGTTATTATGAAAATGATAATGAAAGTGATAATGAAAGTGATAATTCAACAGATGAGACCACTTCCGAAACATATGATGAGTCAGAAACAGAATATACAGACTACACAGACTACACAGACTACACTGACTATACCGATAATAATGACTACACTGATAATGATAATGCGTACAATAGCTACGGCACAGAATCGGAGGATAATGAATATTCTGAAGAAAGTGAAGAGTCAAAATCATCCGGCGGCTGGCTGTCAGGGCTTCTTGAATGAACATCAAAAAAAGCAGGTGCATAAAAACACCTGCTTTTTATTTTGAACTTTATTTGCATATTATCTCAGAGTCCTAAAGCAACGGATATCTTTTCGGCAGCTTCTTCTGCTTCGGGACTTATAACTGATTCTATTTTTCCGCTGTCGCAAGCCTTGGCATTTTCCGGGTCGATTGGCATTCTTGTGAGTATCTCAAGACCGTATTCCTTTGCGACCTCTGTGAGCTTGCTCTCACCGAAGGGATAATGCTTGTTTCCGCAGTCCGGACATTTGAACCAGCTCATGTTCTCAACGATACCGAGTATCGGTATGTCCATCATCTGAGCCATTCTTACAGCCTTTCCGACTATCATTGAAACAAGCTCCTGCGGAGATGTTACGATAACGATACCGTCAAGCGGTATAGACTGGAAAACAGTCAGCGGCACATCGCCTGTTCCGGGAGGCATATCAACGAACATATAATCAACATCCTGCCATACAACATCTGTCCAGAACTGCTTTACTGTTCCGGCAAGAACAGGACCTCTCCATATAACAGGGTCTGTTTCATGCTCTAAAAGAAGGTTTACAGACATTATATCTATTCCGGATGCAGTTTTAACAGGAAGTATTCCCTGCTCTGAGCCCATAGCTCTTTCCTTGATGCCGAAAGCCTTCGGTATTGAAGGACCTGTTATATCCGCATCAAGTACGGCTGTATGGTAGCCGTTTCTGCTGAATGTTACGGCAAGCATTGAAGTTACGAGTGACTTTCCTACGCCGCCCTTTCCGCTTACAACACCTATGACTTTTTTGACGGAGCTGTATTTGTTGAGTTTTTCAGTCAGGTCTGCGGGCGCCGAATCTCTTGATGAGCAGTTGGCGCTGCAGGTGCTGCAGTCATGTGTACATTCTTCGATATTCTCTGACATTGTTATCTTTCCTTTCAGAACTTTGTTTATATTTACCTTTATGGGTTTTTGCTGTTTTCGCCGGAGGCTTCGGCAGGAGCATCATATATATTATAATTATTGCTTACAGTTTTTTCGTACTTTGCGGCAGCGTCAGACAGCGTTTCCTTGTACTGATTTATCGTTTCGGCTGCCTTATTTTCTTGTGCGGCTTTTTTTCTTTTCTTGTAGCTTTCGGATGTATCTACCTCATATCCGCTGAGGAAGGTATAGGGGATACCATAGCCGAATACAGCGCCTGCAATATAGATAAATTCATTTCTTGCGCTTATCTGTTCGTGAAGCGGAAGAAACGGCGCAGCTGCTGCAAGGATGATATAAAGTGACGGCAGTACCATTATAAGAAGTGTAGATAATGAAAATCTCTTTATCTGTTTGCCGTCACCTACTCTTGTTGCGTAGAAAAGTATAAGACCGAAAAATGTGAACACAAGACTTGTCATAAGCTGTTTTGATGTCATGTCATCCATGTATGAGTCATTGATAAGTCCCGTAAAGAAGTATGCGCATATAAGAAATGCTGTTACAAGGAATGCTGAAAAAAGCAGATTCCATTTATCCTTTTTTTTATCCATAAAATATTATAACCTCCATGCATGTCGGTATACCGACTGTCTGTTCGTTTTTCCGAACATGCACTATTGTATCATGTATGAATAATATATAATTATTTAAAAGAATTATATATTATTTATTTTTTATTGCAGCAAGGCATATCCATCCCTTTTCTTCGTACCGCTCGATTATGCGGAGAGTTGGCGGCAGGGCGGAAAGCACATCATCAAGTCTTGTATCTATTATACCGCTCATGATATATATAGTTTTGTCGTTCATAAGCTTTTCTATATCGGCTGAAAGCATTATTATAGCGTCGGCAACTATGTTTGCTGTTATGATGTCATAGCAGCCGGATGCTTTTTCCGCAAGATCGCCGTGTATACCGGTATATCTGTCTGCGACATTGTTTCTTTCGGCATTTTCTATTGATGATTTGACGGCGAGCGGGTCGATATCTATACCGGTCGCATGCTCAGCGCCTAAAAGGAGGGCAGCTACTGAGAGAATTCCGCTTCCGCAGCCTACGTCAAGCATTATATCGCCTTTTTTTACATGCTTTTCAAGTGCCTGAAGGCAAAGCCTTGTAGTTTCGTGTGTACCTGTTCCGAATGCAAGACCGGGTTCAAGGTTAAGGACTATTCTTCCCTGAGGGTCGTAATCGTCACGCCACACAGGACGTATGAGCAGCTTTTCGCCTATATTTATAGGGTTGAAATATTTCTTCCAGTTTTCAAGGCAGCTTTCAACATCGCATTCGCCTGAATAAAGTTTGTAGCTTATGCCCTCGGCTTCAAATCTTTCTTTGAGGAAAGCTGCGGCTTCGGCAGGATTCGATTCAGGACTTATATAGATGTGTATTTTTCCTTTTGTTCTGTCCTGTTTAAGAAGCTCCTCATCGATAAGATCTATTTTGGCTATTTCAAGTACCTCCTGTTCAAGCTCGGAATAGTCCTCTATATATAATCCGTATGGTACAGTCATATGAGCGATATTTTCGGCTTTGTCAAGGTCGGCTGAGTTTACTTCTGCAATTATTTCTGTCCAGTTCATATCCCTTTTCCTTTCATAGTTCAATTACTCAGCGGTTTCGTTGCTATTGTCTTTTTTGGCTTTTTTTGCGCCTCTTTTTGTGCCTTTATTCATGCAGAAAGCCTTGCTCCTGCCGCTTGTTTTTTTGTTGTTGTGGCTCCAGAGTGTGAATTGGTTGTTGCTGAAATCAATACCGTTTTTTACCGGCGAGAACATAAAGCCTAAAAGTATTCCTCCGAAAAGTGCGGCAAAAAGACCAAATACGAATGCTGATTGTTTCATTTTTAAACCTCCTTGTTTATTTATAAATACTCTTTCTATTATAATGTAAATTGTCTGTAAAAACAACATCAATCTTGATTTTTTGTTGAAAATGCTATATCTCTTATTACTTTTGAAGCTATTATCAGTCCTGCAACAGACGGTACGCAGGCATAGCTTGCAGGTACGGCTTTATTTGTTTCGGGGTCTGTCTGTTTTATGAGCGGTATTACGGGCTGTTCTTTTGAATAAACGACAGTGAGTTTTTTTATTCCCCTTGCTTTAAGCTCCTTCCGCATAACTCTTGCAAGAGGACATACAGAAGTCTTGTATATATCCGATATCTCGAACATAGTCGGGTCAAGCTTGTTTCCTGCGCCCATAGATGATATTATCGGTACGCCTGCCTTGTCGGCCTGCATTACAAGCTCTATCTTTCCGCTTACGGTATCGATAGCGTCTATAACATAGTCATACTGCGTGAAATCGAAAGCGGAGGATGTTTCGGGAGTATAGAACATATTGTAAACATTTACTTTTATATCGGGGGAGATATCCTTTGCGCGTTCTGCGGCGACCTCTGCTTTAGGTCTGCCTATTGTTGAGGTCAGAGCTATTATCTGACGGTTTATGTTTGAAACGCTGACGGTATCCCTGTCTATTAGATCGAGCGTACCTATACCGCTTCTTGCCAAAGCTTCAACGGCATAACCGCCTACACCGCCGACGCCGAAAACTGCAACACGGGAATTTCTGAGCCTTTCGGCAGCAGCCTCGCCGATGAGCATTACTGTTCTTATATTTCTTTCGTTCATAATATATCACCTTTTAAAACGGCAGCCCCCACACAAAGAACCGGTTTGTGTGGGGGCAATTTTGCCTTTTGTGAGCATTTCGGGAAATCATCCTTCTATAGCAGGATAAACTTTTTTAATAAAATTCTGCTCCCGAACATAGTTATTAATTGTTAATCAATTACGTTCCAGTAGTTGTCGAGGGTAGCAAAATAGTCCTCGACTGTTTCTGCGCGGCGTATTTCTGCGACACTGCCGTCTTCTCTGAGAAGAAGCTCTGCCGATCTGAGTCTGCCGTTGTAGTTGTAGCCCATTGCAAAGCCGTGTGCTCCTGCATCGTGGATGACGATTATATCGCCTATGTCTATCTTCGGGAGCTTGCGGTCTATTGCGAATTTATCGTTGTTTTCGCAGAGTGAGCCTGTTACGTCATAAACATGGTCACACGGCTCGTTCTCCTTGCCGAGTACGGTTATGTGATGATATGCGCCGTACATTGCAGGACGCATGAGGTTGGCTGCGCAAGCGTCAACACCGATATACTCTTTATATATGTGCTTTTCGTGAACTACTGTTGTAACAAGGTGTCCGTAGGGAGCAAGCATAAATCTGCCAAGCTCTGTAAATATGCTGACATCGCCCATTCCTGCCGGAACAAGTATCTCTTCAAATGCTTTCTTTACGCCCTGACCGATAACATATATGTCATTAGGCTCTTTATCGGGAGTATAAGGTACGCCTACACCGCCCGAAAGGTTGATGAAGCCGATATGTACGCCTGTTTCCTCTTTAAGCTCAACAGCAAGCTTGAATAATATGCGCGCAAGAGTGGGATAATATTCATTGGAAACAGTATTGCTCGCAAGGAATGAATGTATGCCGAAATTATTTGCGCCAAGCTCTTTAAGACGTATGAAAGCCTTGCTTATCTGCTCTCTTGTCATGCCGTATTTAGCGTCGCCCGGATTATCCATAATATCTGTAGAGATGGAGAAGGTTCCGCCGGGATTGTAGCGGCAGCATATAGTTTCAGGTATGCCGCATACTTTTTCAAGCATATCTATATGTGTTATATCATCAAGATTGATGATAGCGCCTATCTCAGACGCATATTTGAATTCCTCTTCCGGCGTATCGTTTGAGGAGAACATTATCTCAGGATTTACAAATCCGCATTTTTTGCTCATAAGAAGCTCTGCAAATGATGAACAGTCTGTTCCGCAGCCTTCCTCTTTAAGTATTTTAAGAATTGTCGGGTTCGGTGTAGCCTTGACTGCAAAATACTCTTTGAAGCCCTTGTTCCACGCGAAAGCTTCTTTAAGTCTTCTTGCATTTTCCCTTATTCCTTTTTCATCGTATATATGAAAGGGTGTAGGGTATTTGTTTATTATTTCCTCTGCTTTTTCCTTTGTGATAAACGGTGTTTTCGACATTTTCAACACTCCTGTTTTTAAAAAAATACAAATTTATTGTACAACATTACATACAGCTTTGTCAATACTTTTCTGAAAGTGAGTATCACAAATGAAAAAAATATTTTCTCTTCTGACAACACGTACCAAGTACGATCCTTACCTTACAGCCATTTATTTCCTTAATTTAGCGGATTATTTGTTTACCTTAGTGCTTTTATCGGGCGGAGCGTTCATTGAAGCAAATCCTTTGCTTCAGTACGGGATAAATAATTTTTCGGGTTTTGCGGCAAAGTGCATACTGCCGCTGCTCATGGTAATGTATGTTCACCTCAGAGTGTGTACGCATCCGCCTGTTCATACAAAAATTGCAGGAATTCTCCTTTCAGCCTGCATTTCCTTTTATTTGTTCGTTGACATCATGCATATTTTCTGGCTTTTCTTTTATATAGGGACATTCAGATGAGCTATTGCATCAAAACTTACAAGTTCTTTTTTCTATCAAGCTTTTTCTTATGCTTGAAGTATTAGCTGTACTGTGTTAAAATGGGTATGATAAAATAATTTGGAGTGATATTATGCCCGATAAAAATAAAGAATTTGCTGCTCTCAGACAGGAATGTCTTAAATGTACAGCCTGCGGACTTTGCAGTACAAGAACAAATGTAGTTTTCGGAGTAGGCGCAGACAATGCAGAGGTAATGTTCATCGGAGAGGGTCCGGGAGAAAACGAGGACCTTACAGGTGAACCCTTTGTAGGCAGAGGCGGAAAGCTTCTTGATAAAATGCTGACTGCCGTTGACCTTGACCGTAATAAGAATATATACATTGCAAACATAGTGAAGTGCAGACCGCCGAAGAACCGTGACCCCTTGCCCGAAGAACAGGAGCAGTGCATAAAATGGCTCAGAAAGCAGTTTGTAATATTAAGACCGAAAATAATCGTATGTCTTGGCAGAATAGCCGCAGCAAAGATAATAAAGCCCGACATAAAGATAACAAAGGAACACGGGATATTTTTTGAAAAGGACGGCATACTTATGATGGCAATATATCATCCTGCCGCACTTCTCAGAAATCCAAACTATAAGCCTGACGCTTTCAATGACTTTTTGAAGCTTCAGGAAAAAATAAAAGAGATATGCACCCATACCTATGATGATACTGATAAATGACATGACCCCCCGCCTATAGGCGAGGGGTTTTATCTTACAAATTATTTATTGTACATTTTTCCCAAAGTAGTATCCTTGGTGAGAGCATTTGTATCAGCGGGCTTGGTATCGTCTGCATTGGCGTAGATGCGGCCGTCTTTATCATAGCAAAATTCTGACAGACGGCTTTCCAGACTTGTTAATCCGGAGTATTGCATCGCACCGTAAACTGTACAATTCTGTGCTTTGCTTCTTCGGCTTGATGTACTGTCGTTTATTTCGGGCAGAGTATCATATGTAACATTTTCGGGGTTTTTGGTATTTATAATTCCCGAAACTATACAGGCGTAGTAATCCTTGCAGGCATTGTCAAGTGAAGCGGCGTCAGCTTTTAAGGAGCTTTTTTTGGCGTTGTCTACAATACTATTGCTGACCTCGCCGACTGAAGAGGTACCGTATCGGGGAAGAGTTATCGTGCTGCTTTTATTCGTGAGGGACAAAGTATCGTTGGCGATAGACCATGTATAGATTTCGTTTTCGTTTGAATCTTTTTTGTAAAGCGTTAAATTATTGTCGCTGACGGTATATGTTCCTTCAAAATCCACGCTTCCTTTTCCGGTACTGTCCATTGTTTCTCCGTGAAACGTGCCGTCTTCTTTGAAATCCACCCATGCTTCTCCGCCGCTGTCTTTATACACGAGCCATTTGCCCGCTATCGGATTGCTGTTCCCCTTGCATCCAACAAAGGACAGACATACGATTATCAAAGTCAGAAATACGCCTGCTGCTTTTATTATATTTTTCATAATAAAGCACCTCTGTATTTAATAATATTTGTATTATATCACATTGATTGTAATTCGTCAACGCGATTTTTGAACTTTGAAAAATAGTTTTCTTGTAGTTTTCTTGTGCGTATATTATCTTTATGAGTATCACCATGCTGTTTTATTTTGGCAAAGCCTGAGCAGTGTTTCAGCTTGTTATTTTGTCAAGTATCTGTTCGGGACTTTCACCCTTTTGCAGACGTATGGCTATATACGGCTTTGTGCCGGCGTTGAGCATGGCTCTGCCCTTGAATTTGCCTATTATATCCGCTGCCGCCTGCGATTTGAGCTGCTTTATATAGACAAGCATGTTTTCGGGCATCTGTTTTATCTCGTAAATTCCCATCTTTTCCGCCTTGCTTCGTACTATGGCAATATTGATAAGTCCAAGTACAGCTTTCGGCACATCACCGAATCGGTCTATAAGCTCGTCAGTAACATCTCTTACATCTTCATCCGTGCGTATATCGGCAATTCGTCTGTATATTTCAAGTCTCTGATTTATATTTGATATATAGGTTTCGGGTATGTGTGCTTCTGTCTTTATATCTATAAGACAGTCAAGGTCGATATCAGTCGGAGTTTCTCCCTTTGCACTGCTGACAGCTTCCGCAAGAAGCTTCATATACATATCATATCCGACATCTGACATGTGACCGTGCTGCTTTGCGCCTAACAGATTTCCTGCGCCCCTGAGTTCAAGGTCGCGCATTGCTATCTTAAAGCCTGAACCGAATTCCGTAAACTCCTTTATAGCGTCAAGTCTTTTCTGAG
>ONVG01000116.1 GCA_900321195.1 uncultured Eubacteriales bacterium | reverse complement strand
TGAACAGCCATTTCTTTCACCTCACTGCATTTTATTATTCTTCATCGTCAGGCGAAGACTGTTCGCTTCTGTCTGCCGAGAAGGTATTGAAGTTAAGATTTTCCTTATCCTCAATGTAATATTTATCAAGCAAAGCATCGTCAACTCTGTCAAGCTCTGTTCTTGGCAGTGTTGAAAGCAGCTTCCAGCCGAGGTCAAGGCTCTGCTCGATGGTGCGGTCCTCGTGATATCCCTGATTTACAAAATACTGCTCGAAAAGCTTTCCGAACTCGATATATTTCTTATCGACAGGTGAAAGCTCCTCCTCACCGATGACGGATGCAAGGGAGCGCGCGTCCTGAACACGTGCATAAGAGGCAAAAAGCTGGTTTGCAAGTGACTGGTGGTCGGCTCTTGTATAGCCCTCGCCGATACCGTCCTTCATAAGACGCGAAAGGGACGGGAGAACTGATACAGGCGGATAAAGTCCCTGACCTTCAAGCTGTCTGTCAAGAACTATCTGACCTTCGGTGATGTATCCCGTAAGGTCGGGAACAGGGTGTGTGATATCATCATTGGGCATTGTGAGTATAGGTATCTGAGTTACCGAGCCTTTGCTGCCCTTTATCATTCCTGCGCGCTCATAGAGAGAGGCAAGGTCGGAATAAAGGTATCCGGGGAAGCCCTTTCTTCCGGGTATCTCACCCTTTGAGGATGAGAACTCACGCAAAGCCTCGGCATAAGATGTCATGTCCGTCATTATTACAAGAACATGCATGTTGCACTCGAATGCAAGGTATTCAGCCGCCGTAAGAGCGCACTTAGGTGTAAGTATTCTTTCGATTATAGGGTCGTTTGCAAGGTTAAGGAACATTACAACTCTTGAGAGAACACCGCTTTCGTCAAAGCTCCTGCGGAAATAGTCTGCGACATCGTTTTTAACGCCCATAGCCGCAAAAACTATACCGAATTTATTGTCTCCGCCCTCGTCATCTATCTTTGCCTGACGTACTATCTGTACAGCAAGCTCATTGTGCTTCATACCTGAGCCTGAGAAGATGGGGAGCTTCTGACCTCTGATAAGAGTCATAAGAGTATCGATAGTGGATATGCCTGTATTTATATAGTTTCTCGGATATACACGGGAAACGGGGTTCATAGGAGTACCGTTTACATTTGCTTTTTTCTCCGGATAGACCTCTCCGAGACCGTCTATAGGACGGCCGGCGCCGCTGAAAACACGTCCCATTATCTCAGGTGAAAGAGCAAGCTCCATAGGATGAGCTTTAAGGCGTGTTCTTGTATTGTCAAGGGATATTGACTTTGTACCCTCGAATACCTGTACAACAATGCGCCTGCCGTCTATCTGAACTATTCTTCCGTGGCGGTATGTGCCGTCGTCAAGACGGATATCGACCATTTCCTCAAAAGAGGCGTTGTCAACATTATCAAGCACGATAAGAGAACCGTTTATCTCCTTAACGCCAACATAATCAAGAATCATTCATTTCACTTCCTCATTAATATATTTAAAAAGAGTCAATGCTGTCATGCTGTCAGACCGGCAAGTGCATTGTCTATATCCTTTATAAGCTCGTCAAACATTTCGGGCTTGTTGTTCGGGATATCGTACTTCATTTTTGCAAGTCTTTCAAAAAGACCAAGCTCTGTTATCTGAGAGATAGGTATAGCAGCGGCGATTATTGACTTTGCCTTTACATAAAGATGGAGTATGGCTTTCATCATAAGCTTCTGCTTTTCGAGCGGTACGAATGTATCATCCGCATGGAAAGCATTCTGCTGCAGGAAGCCTACACGTATAGCCTTTGCCGTTTCGATAACTAACTTCTGGTCATCGGGGAGAACGTCCGAGCCTATGAGCTTTACTATTTCCATAAGAGCGCTTTCCTCGTGGAGTATGGTAGTTATCCTGTTTCTGTATCTTATAAAGTCCTCGCCGAGATTTTCCTTGAACCAGGGGTCAAGGTCGGTGAAGTATTCGCTGTAGCTGTTCAGCCAGTTGATAGCAGGATAATGTCTTGCATATGCAAGAGATTTGTCAAGCGCCCAGAAGCATCTTGTAAAACGCTTTGTATTCTGAGTAACAGGCTCGGAAAAGTCTGAGCCCTGCGGAGAAACTGCGCCGATTATCGTTACAGAGCCTTCTGCACCGCAGAGAGTATCTACACGGCCTGCTCTTTCGTAGAATTCGGAAAGTCTTGAAGGCAGATAAGCCGGAAAGCCTTCCTCGGCAGGCATTTCTTCAAGTCGGCCGGATATCTCTCTCAGAGCCTCAGCCCAACGGGATGTCGAGTCAGCCATTATCGCAACGTGATAGCCCATATCACGGTAATATTCGGCAAGCGTAAGACCTGTATATATCGAAGCCTCACGAGCCGCAACAGGCATGTTTGAAGTATTTGCGATAAGAACTGTTCTGTCAGTCATCGGACGGCCTGACTTAGGGTCGATAAGCTCTGAAAATTCGTCAAGTACCTGGCTCATCTCATTTCCGCGCTCACCGCAGCCGACATATACGATTATATCAGCATCGCACCACTTTGCAAGCTGGTGCTGAGTCATAGTTTTTCCCGTACCGAATCCGCCCGGAATGGCTGCCGTACCGCCCTTTGAAACAGGGAACATAGTGTCTATTACACGCTGACCTGTTATCAGCGGAACTGTTGCGGGAAGTCTTTCCTTACACGGACGAGCTGTTCTTATAGGCCATTTCTGACAAAGAGTAAGCTCATGTTCCCTGCCGTTTTTGTCTGTCAGAGTGACTATAACATCATTGAGCTTGTATTTGCCGTTTGGCTTTACGCTTTTTACCTTGCCGCTTATTGCCGGCGGAACTATAAAGCGATGCTCGATTATGGCTGTTTCGGGACATGTCGCATATATCATGCCGCCCTCAAGCTCATCTCCGACCTTTACTTTCATGGTAACGTCCCATTCTTTATCGAGGTCGAGAGAAGATACAGCCGCGCCTCTTGATATGAAAGAGCCGCTTGTTTCCTCAATGGCTTTAAGGGGACGTTCTATTCCGTCAAAAATATTATCGATAATACCCGGACCTAAAAGTACGTTCATAGGAGCGCCTGTTCCGTAGATAGGGTCGCCGGGTTTAAGACCTGTTGTTTCCTCATATACCTGAACAGTAGTAAGCTTGTCGTTTATGCCTATTATCTCGCCTACAAGACGGGACTCACCGACATAGACCATTTCCATCATGGAAAAGCTTCTTGTGTTCCTTACGGTGACAACAGGGCCGTTTATTCCGTAAATAACATCATTTGTTGTCATTTATAAAATCATCCCATCCTTGTTATTATTCAGTCACTTTAAGCCCGGAATTCTCACAGAACCATTCATGCTGTTCCGTAAGTCTGGAGTCGAGTGTTTCATCGGCTATCCTTCCAAGACTGCGGCTGAGTCCGGTAATACCGCCTAATTTTATGTCATCGGATACGGCGACCTCACACTTTCTTCCGAAAGCTTTGACTAACTTATTCTTATGAGCCATATCCTTTTCCTTTACATAGAGGATAACGTCATCCGCATCAAGTACTTTTCCTATCTTTTCCGCACTTTTTGCAAGTCCGGAAATATATTTGTCGGTTTTTGTGTACTCGATGAGCTTTTTCTCTGCCTTAGCAAATACCTCGTCCTCTATCTCACGGCGTTTAAGGAATATCCTTTTTTTGCTTGCCGTTTCAGCGCGTGAAAGCTCGCTGGATATCTGATTGTTTATCTCAGACATCTTTTTCTGTATCATTACATAGGCTTCTTTAAGGCCTTCTTCTTCGGCTCTGTTCATTTCCTTTGCCTTGAAGACCTCAGCCTCAGATTTCATTTTTGTACGCTGTTCTTCGGCGTACTTTTCTATCGCCTTTAAAAAATTATCCGTTTTGCTTGTTGTATCGGGCATGTATTCTCACCTCCGCAGATGCTTAAATTTTAATGCCGATAGCTTCTCTTACATAGCGTGTGATGGAGTCCTTGCTTCTGCCGCTTCCGTGTCTGTCGGGTATTTCGACGATGAGCGGCTGTTTGCATTTGAGTTTAAGCTCATAGACAAGCTCCGGGCAAAGCTTTACAAGACGCTCAGTCATAAGTATGACTGCAACATCCTCCATTTCCATAGCTTTTTTAAGCTCCTCGCGTACCTCGCTGTCCTCATGTACGACAACACCGTTTATCCCTGCAAGGTGCATACCCATCAATGTGTCTACGTTATCGCTTATCAGATAGAACTTCATAAGCTCACCAACCTTAAAATATCAAACCTTGCTGATGATAAGAATAGAAACTAAAAGTCCGTAGAGAGCAACACCTTCGCCGAGTGCAACGAAGATAAGAGCTTTACCGAAAGCCTTCGGGTCTTCGCTTGTTGCGCCGATAGCAGCAGGAGCTGCGCCGCCTACGGCTATACCGCCGCCGATGCCTGAAATACCTGTTGCAAGTGCTGCGGCTATCATTGAGATACCGAGGTTAAGGCTGTCCTTTGTGCCCTCAGCGGCAGCTTCCGGAGCAGCGAATACTGTCATAGCGGAAACAAGACATATAACGCTTACTGCTGCAAATGCGCCTATCTGTGAAAGAACGGCTCTTTTTCTTGTTCTTCTGCCTGTGGTGACTGTTTTATATGCGTAGTATATCGAACCTACAACGAAAGCAACGGGAACTATCATCAAAATATATTCTAACATGACTGAATCCTCCATAAATAAAATTCTGTTGTTTATTTAAGTCTTTTTGCGGTAACGGGAGTGAACGGACGGCCGTCGCCTACATAGAAGCGGCTGAATATCTCGTAGTAATCAAGTCTTAATACCTGAATTGCAACGAGCAATGCCTCAAGCACCATTACGAGCGCGTTACCGATTACTACGATTGCCCAGTAACCTACGCCTCCTACGGTTTCGGCGAGTACAAATACAACAAGCATCATACCTGCGTGAACAAGAACGAACGCGCCTACACGCAAAAAGCTCATGGTGTTTGTTACGTAACCGAGAAGCACTTCGATTGACTCAAACAGGTTTTCAACGATGTAGCCGCCCCAGCTTTC
>ONVG01000147.1 GCA_900321195.1 uncultured Eubacteriales bacterium | reverse complement strand
GCAAAGACAGTACCGGAGGACAATTCACTGAAGCTCTCATACAGAAGTGTCATGGGTGTTGAAATACCTATCGTAACAATAGACGAAGATTCACAGGAAAACGGTCTTTTCTTCGGTCTTGACGTTACTAACTCCGCATTTGATGAAGCTTATATGCGTTTCAGAGAGGTAAAGCGTCTCACAGCCGACCTTGCGGAGGTTGAGAACAGCGTCTACCGTCTTGCAGACTCGATAAAAAAGACTCAGAAACGCGCAAACGCTCTCAAAAACATTATGATACCGCGTTTTGAGGAAACAGTTAAATTCATCACTGACGCTCTTGAAGAAAAAGACCGTGAGGAATTCTCCCGTCTTAAAGTCATCAAAGCGCAGAAAACCAAACAAAACAGTGATGAATAAAAGCAAAAGTTAAAAGTTAAAATAACTGAAACAGCCATGACGGGTTTTATGTCCGTCATGGCTGTTTGTATATCATGCTATGAAATTTTTCAGCTTGTTGCTTTCTTGAGATACTGCTCAGCAGTGCCGTATTCTATAGGAGCGCTGCTGCCGCAGCCCTTGGGAGAATATACCTCCGGCTTTGAATATGTCGGTGAAACTTTCGGACCGTTTACAGTATCATAAGGGATAAGGCTGTAAACTGTATCTGCATCATAGTGGTAATCATAAGAACCTGACGGGAGAAGTACTCTCTTGACTTCCTGACCGTTCTTGAAATATACCTTAGCGCCCGATGCGTCATATCCGCCGCCGCCTGCATATGATACCCAGCCTACAGGTACTACCTCGTCATACTCTGTGGAGATAGGACCGTACATCTCAACAAGAAGGTCGTCTATGCCGTTTCCGGTGTAATCATATACATATGTAGCTATGAATACAGGATATTCATGTGTGTTCTTTACCTGCATGTCAAGGTTGCCGTAGTCAACTGTTGCGTCAAGTCCTCTGTCACAGTAAACGGATGCGAACTGGTGAGCATGTCTTTCAACTACTTCAAGGTCAGCCTTCAATGCTGCAAGATAAATAGTTGTAGACGCCTGACAGATACCGCCGCCGTATTCCATAACTATCTCGCCTCTTGAAATAGCCTTTGACGGTACATAGCTGCCTACTACGCCGTTATCATACTGATGCTCATAACCGTTTGTTGTATCGCCTGTCATTGTATTGAACGAGAATGTTTCGCCGGGGTTGATAACATAGCCGCTTGCAGCTCTTATAGCAAGCTCCATGTTTGCGACAGATGCATAAGTATTGTTGGCGCTTGTACGCGCTGATGCGATAAGCTTTGTATTTGCCTTGATATCCTTGAGCTTTATCTTGAAGTCAGCTTCCTTTGCCTGAACTGTAAAGCTGCCTGTCTTATCGTCAAGCGCAAGTATTCTTTCGATATTTTCTCTTATAACTGTCTTGTCTACAAGAAGTCCCTTTACACCGTCAGCGTATGTGAATTTCTCGGCAGCGCTCGGGTCAAACTTTGTAACTCTTGCATTTACCGGCTGTATATCGAATTTCTCGGCAGCCTTGTCTACTGCCTTGCTGATAGAGTCTTTATCGACATCTGATGTTACCTTGAAGTTTGTAACACCATTATTTTCTTCCTTCTGAACGGTGGGAGAATCAAGCTCGTCACGGCTGTAATGATAAGCCTGTACAAGAACATCGGAAAGGTTTGTCTTCCATTCAAAATCATTCTGATTGAGTGTGAATGTCTTTCCGTCACATGCAACGCTTATTGAGATGTTATCACGCAGGTCAAGAAGCTTTTCCTTCATAGCGTCATATGCCTGAGCAAGTGTCTTTCCCGAAAGCTCAACGCCCTCAACAGTTACATTCTCGCCAAAGAATATATTTGTTGCGTCAACATCGTTTACTTCTATAGACTCCTCTACAGACTCCTCGGAAACTACAGCAGGGTCAGCATGCTCTTTTGAGCTTTCTGTACTTGCCTTTTCTGATACTTTTTCGGACTTCTGTTCATCCTTCTTTGATACACCCGATACGGATGACGTCTGTGATACAGAAGATGATGTTTCGGCAGAGGTCTTTACAGCATTGCCGTTTCTTCCGTTAAGTATGAAAAATGCAGCGCCTGCACCTACACAAAGCACAGCGGCGATTATTGTAACAGCTACTGCGGGAGATTTTTTCTTCTCCTTCTGTACAGGTATGGACTTTCTTTCGCTTTTCTTTTCTGTTACGGCAAAAACAACGCCGTCATCAGACTCGTTCTTTTCATCTTTTTCATCTGCTGACTCAGCGGCAGTCTTTACGCTCTGAATGCCTTCTATAACATCATTCTCGGCAAAAACTACCTCTTCTTCCTCAGACTCATCCTTCTTATCCTCTTTTTCGTCCTCGGACTTTTCTTCTGTTTTTTCTTCTGTTTTTTCTTCTGTTTTTTCTTCTGTTTTTTCTTCTGTTTTTTCTTCTTTTTTATCTTCTGTTTCCTTGGGTTCGCTCTTTTCCTTTTCTTCAGGCTTTGTCTCTTCGGCTGATGTCTTTTCCTCTTTTATCTCGGCAGACTCCTTTACAGCTTCAGACTCGGCTGCGTTCTTATCCATGTTTTTCTCTTTTTCCATATAATTCAAAAGCCTCCGTTTCATCGATACCGATAATATTATAGTAATAGTTTTGCTTACTTAATAATACACCATTCCGCATGCTTATGTAAAGGTTTTTTTAAAGTAAAAATCCGCCAAATATCAGAACACAACCAATACATATTTTGTTTTATTATACCTTAGTCAAAGCTATTTTAATGCAAATTTTTAAACTATATTATGATATGGAGCGAATTTTGCACAATTTATTATTGAAAAAGTAAAGAAAATATTGTATAATTGTTTTAATATAAAAAATAATCGGAAGGCGGGATATACAGTGAGAGTTTTGATCTTATCCGCAACAACGGGCGGAGGTCACATGCGCGCCGCAAATGCGCTTAAAGACTATATACTTTCAAAAGACAGTGAGTCTGTAGTAGAAATATATGATACCATCAATTATGTCAGTCCTTTCATCAACAAAGCTGTAACAAACGGTTATGTTTATCTTGCGACAAAAACTCCTTATATTTTCGGAACCTTGTACAAAGGCTCAGATAAAAACACTCCAATAAACAAAACTGTTGAAATAACCGTAAATCAGCTGAGAAAACGTCTTATACCTATGATAGATGATTTTCATCCCGATATCGTCATAACTACCCATTCATTCGCAACAGAGCTTATCTGCTCACTGAAGGTCAGCGAAAAACTGACGTTCCCCGTAATAAGCATAATGACTGACTTCGCAATACATCAGACATATATAAATAAGGGTGTAAACGCTTATATACTTTCCAGTGAAGAAATGGCAGAACAGATGCTTAAACGAGGTGTGAGCAAAGAAAAAGTATATAACTTCGGAATACCTGTAAAAAAAGAATTCCTCAAAAAAATAGACAGGCAGGCAGCTTTTGAAGAAGAAGGCCTTGACCCTGAACTTCCCACAATGCTCATAATGGCAGGAAGCTTCGGAGTTACAGACGTACTCAAAATATATCATAAGATAGTAAAGTCCAATGCCGATTTTCAGATAATCGTAATAACCGGCAAAAACGAAAAGCTTTATCAGACATTTGAAAAATATCTCGCAAAGATAGAGATAAACAATACTATGTATGAGATACGTCAGGCTCATCCGGATATAAAAAAGCATACATCAATGCGTTCTTCAAAGCACAGAAAGCCCAGCAAGCCTACAAAGCTTATTTTCTTCACTGACAATGTCGAGCGCTATATGCAGATGGCTGACATGATAGTTACAAAACCCGGCGGTCTTACCGTTACCGAGGCTATAGCAACAGAACTTCCGCTCGTTATATTCAAGGCTATCCCCGGTCAGGAAGAACAAAATGCTGATTACCTCGTCAGAAACGGCATGGCTGTACGTCTTACAAAAGATAAAACATGTACAGACATCATAACAGATCTTATAGTTCACCCCGAAAAGCTCAAAAAAATGCGGGAGTCTATCAAAAAATGCAATAAAGGAAATTCCTCTGAGAAAATATATGAGCTTATGCTCAAATTTATCGAAAAAAACAATAGTAACTGATAAATTTGCATTATTATTTAAGCATAAAAAATAATACCATGATAAATCTATTTTAGTACAATGATAAAATCATGTTATAATTCTTTAAAAGAATATATTTTGGCGAATTATGTAATATCATTGAATTGCAAAAGTTAAAAGATG
>ONVG01000056.1 GCA_900321195.1 uncultured Eubacteriales bacterium | reverse complement strand
GAAACAATGTAGAGTGGCGGATAAAAAATGTTTCACGTGAAACAATGTCGGGTGACGGATAAAAAATGTTTCACGTGAAACAATGTAGGGTTACGGACAAAAAAATGTTTCACGTGAAACAATGTAGGGTTACGGACAAAAAATGTTTCACGTGAAACAATGTAGGGTTACGGACAAAAAATGTTTCACGTGAAACAATAATTATTATTTAATTATTTTCCGACGCAGAAGTGGGAGAATACCTTGTCAACTACTGCTTCGGTGACACGTTTACCTGTTAGCTCAAGGAGATAGTTTATAGCGTCCTCGATTATTACCGTAACAGCGTCAAGTGTTATACCCATAGACAAAGCGGCTATAGCTTCATTGAGAGACTCCATAGCGGACTGCGCCGAGCGGTGCTGACGTTCCGTAGCAAGTATTCCCTGAGATGCGTCAAGCTGTGCAGTACCGATTATTTCGGCTACCTGTTTTTCAAGCTCGTCTGTGCCTTCTCCCGAAAGCGCGGATATAAATATAACGTGCCTTATCTTGCTTTGTATATAATCGGTGTCAAGCTGTTTTTCAAGGTCCGTCTTGTTTATTATCGCAAGTGACGGCGCATCCGAAAGAAGCTCTATAAGCTCCCTGTCATCGTCTGATAAAGGTCTTGAAGAATCAAATACCGCAAGCACAAGTCCGGCTTTAAGTATCCTGTCCTTTGCGCGTTCAACGCCTATTTTTTCAACCGGATCATCCGTTGAGCGTATGCCTGCCGTGTCGGAGAGTCTGAGAGGTATTTCACCGAGCATTACCGTTTCCTCTATGACGTCTCTTGTCGTTCCGGGTACGTTTGTAACGATAGAGCGCTCACAGCCTGAAAGCAAATTCATTATAGTTGACTTTCCCACATTAGGTCTGCCTGCGATAACGGTCTCCACGCCCTCACGCATTATCCTTCCCGTATCGTATGTTTTGAGCAGTGCGGAAAGCTCATCTCTGCATACGGAAAGGGAAGAGGTAAGATTTTCCGTATCTACTTCGGGGATATCTTCTTCCGGATAGTCAGCCCATGCGGAAAGATGAGCGGCGGTATTTATCAGAGTGTCGCGGACTGAATCTATACGCTGCCGCAGCTTTCCTTCCATGCAGGAAAGAGCCGCCTTTGCGGATTGTGAGCCTTTTGCAGAGATTATATCCATAACTGCTTCCGCTTCGGTCAGTCCTAATTTTCCGTTGAGAAAAGCACGCTTTGTAAATTCGCCTGCTTCGGCAGGAACAGCTCCGTTTTTAAGTACGGCGCGCAGAACTCTTTTTGTTACATACAGACCGCCGTGACAGGATATTTCCGCAACATCCTCGCCTGTATAGCTGTGAGGCGCGCGGAAAACAAGTACAACGGCTTCATCTATAAGCTCATCACCGTCATATATTTTTCCGTATGCGGCAGTATAGCCTTTCAGCTCGGAAAGCTTTTTTCCCGATACGGATACAAATATCTTCTCCGCAGTTTCTATTGCATTTTCTCCCGATATCCTTATAACGCCAAGACCGCCGATACCGTTTGCGGTCGAGATGGCAGCGATTGTTTTTTCCATAGTTATCTCTCCGTTTATAATTGATAATATGATTATATCATAACTGCATTTATCTGACAATAAGTATAAAATATTAGTTTATATTGAAACGATTTATTGATATTCGGTTTTGTTCGTGATATAATAGAGTGGTGAAAAAAATTATTGTATCATTAATGATGTTTCACGTGAAACATTCCGCAGATAATATTCTGCTATGGGAGGTAAAGAATTTGGGAAAGGTAATTGCAGTTACAAATCAGAAGGGCGGAGTAGGTAAAACTACAACGGCAGTAAATACGGCGGCAGGTATTGCCAAATTAGGAAAGAAGGTGCTGCTCATAGATATTGACCCGCAGGGAAATGCGACGAGCGGCGTTGGTATCGATAAGCGCAGTATAAAGTATTCCTCGTATGATGTAATGATAAACGGGGTTAAGGCTGAGGATGCTGTAGTAAGCACAAATTTTGCAGGTCTTGATGTAATAGGCGCAAGCATGGATCTTGCTGCGGCAGAGCTGGAGCTTGTCGAGATAGAACATCGTGAAGCAAGGCTCAAGAATGCTCTGGCGCTTATAAAGGGAAATTATGATTTTATTTTCATAGACTGTCCGCCTTCTCTCGGACTTATAACTACAAACGCATTCTGTGCGGCAGATACTCTTTTGGTTCCGATACAGCCTGAATACTATGCGCTTGAAGGTCTGTCGCAGCTGATGAACACCGTAAGGAAGGTAAAGCGCAGCTATAATCAGTACCTTGATATAGAGGGCGTATTGCTTACTATGTATGACGGCAGACTCAACCTTACACAGCAGGTAGTTGAAGAAGTAAAGAAGTTCTTTCCGCGAAAGGTATTTTCGGCTGTCATACCGAGAGGCGTAAGACTTTCGGAAGCACCGAGCTTTGGTATGCCTATAATGTATTTTGATAAATCATGCAAGGGAACAGCCGCATATATGGCGCTTTCTGAGGAGATAATAAAAAACAACAGGTAAGGAGGATAAGATAAATGGCATTGAAACGCGGCGGATTGGGAAAGGGGCTTGATGCATTATTCATGGAAAATGATGCAGAGGACTCCGCAGGAACCGTCACTTTGAAAATATCCGAAATAGAGCCGAACCGTTCACAGCCAAGACATGACTTCAATGAAGAAAGTCTGAGAGAGCTTGCGGATTCCATAGCAGCACACGGAGTTTTGCAGCCTTTGCTTGTAAGGCCGCTGCCGGAGGGCGGATATCAGCTCGTAGCGGGTGAAAGACGCTGGAGAGCAAGCAGAATGGCAGGACTTTTTGAAGTTCCGGTCATAATACGAGAGTTAAGCGATTCGGAGACGATGCAGATATCTATGATAGAAAATCTGCAAAGAGAGAACCTGAATCCCGTTGAAGAAGCACTCGGATACAAGACGCTCATAGACGAGTACGGATTTACTCAGGACGAGTTATCAAAGACTGTCGGCAAGAGCAGACCTGTCATAACGAATGCGCTCAGACTTCTAAAGCTGAGTCAGGAAATACTTGACATGCTGAGAAACGGCGAGATAACCACGGGACATGCAAGGGCTTTGCTTTCTATAGATAACGCTGACGAACAGTTAAGGATAGCGCAGCTCATAGTAAAGAATGACCTTACAGTAAGGGATATCGAGAGGATAGCAAAGAGCATCAATGAGCAGAAGGGGGAGCATCAGGCAGCGGAAACTCATAAGCGCAGTACATTTTTTGATGAAGTGGAGCTTTCACTGAATGAGCATCTCAGCCGCAAGGTAAAGGTCGTTAACGGCAAAGACAGCGGCGGCATTCTCCAGATAGAATTCTACAGTGAAGAAGACCTCAGCGAGCTTGCTGCATATTTTGATAGATAAAGAAGCAGCTTAGGCGGAAATGTTTACTCACGATAACTGCCGGATAAAATTGATTTCCGTGTAAAAAATTATGGAATATTGTTTTCCGTTGTGTTATAATAGTATAGTCAAAAATTCTTATAAATTTCAGGAGGAATAAAAAATGATAGACATTAAGTATCTCAGAGAAAAACCGGATGAGATAAAGGCAAGGATCAAGAAAAGAGAAATGGATCTCGACAGCATTGTTGACGAGATAATCGCTGTTGACGCTGAAAAGCGTGAGCAGATGGGCAAGGTAGAGGCTATGAAGGCTGAGCAGAACGCTGCAAGCAAGCAGATACCTCAGATAAAAAAAGCCGGCGGTGACGCAAGCGAGATAATGGCAAAGATGAAAGAGCTTGTTGCTCAGATAAAAGACGGAGATGTAAAAATAGCCGAGCTTGAAGAAAAGCAGACTTCACTTCTTCTTTCACTCCCGAATCTTCCGGATGAGGATGTATGTGCAGGCGGCAAGGAGCAGAATGAGCCTGTACATTATTTCGGTGAAAAGCCTAAGTTCGATTTCCCGATGAAAAATCATGTTGAGCTTTGCGAAAGCCTTGGAATGATAGACTATCAGAGAGGCGCAAAAATAGCAGGCGCAGGAAGCTGGCTGTACAGAGGCTGGGGTTCAAGACTTGAATGGGCGCTCCTCAACTTCTTTATCAACGAGCATATAAATGACGGCTATGAATTCATACTTCCGCCGCACATGCTTGGCTATCAGTGCGGATATGTTGCAGGACAGTTCCCGAAGTTTACAGACGAAGTTTACTGGATAAAGAATCCTACAAGCAATGATGAAAAATTCATGCTCCCGACAGCAGAAACAGCTCTTGTAAATCTTCACAGAGATGAGATAATCCCGATAGAAGAGCTTCCGAAGAAGTATATCGCATACACACCATGCTACCGCCGTGAAGCAGGCAGCTATCGTTCCGAGGAAAGAGGAATGATAAGAGGACACCAGTTCAACAAGGTCGAGATGGTACAGTACACAGAGGACGATAAGTCAGATATCGCATTTGAAGAGCTTGTAGGCAAGGCTGAAAAGCTTGTTCAGGAGCTTGGACTCCATTATCGTCTGAGCAAGCTTGCCGCAGGCGACTGCTCATTCTCAATGGCAAGAACATACGATATAGAAGTATGGATACCCAGCATGGAGATATACAAGGAAGTAAGCTCTGCATCAAACGCACGTTCATATCAGGCGCGCAGAGGAAATGTAAGATACAGAGGAGAGGACAAGAAAATGCATTTTGCTCATACTCTCAACGCATCAGGTCTTGCAACGAGCCGTGTTATCCCTGCTATCGTTGAGCAGTACCAGAATGCAGACGGTTCTGTAACAGTTCCGGAGGTTCTCCGTCCGTATATGGGAATAGATGTCATAAAATAATCAACAATTATCGGAGCTTGAAAGCTTTTCTGAATGATGATTGATCAACAGGTACGGTAACTCGTATTAGTGCCGTACCTGTTTTTTTTTCAACATTTCATGGACGAACGGTGGAAAAAATATTTCAGGAAAAGTTTTCAACAAACTGTAAGTACTTAGTTGAAAAAAAGATTTAAAAAAAGTTTTCCACTTAACAACAGCAAACGGTTGAAAACTTTGTCGGAATTTTGGTTTTATATCACCTATAGTATATATTAAAATAAATTATACTTAATGTATAATACTTAAAGTATAATAATAAAGAAATATCCTTAAAGTAGCAAATATACAAATGGTATAATATAACCGAAAGTATATCAAAATAATTGCTATACTAATTGTATATTAATCAAAGAAATATCAAGTAAAATACAAATAGTATATAAAAAGTGCTTGCATTTTTTGGAATGAGATGATATAATATAACAGTCGTTTGAAGCGAGGGTCCACCCGTTCCCATACCGAACACGGAAGTTAAGCTCAATGGTGCCGAAAATACTCGATTGGTGACGATCCGGAAAGATAGGAAGATGCCAACACTTAAAGCAGCCACCCAATAGGGTGGTTGTTTTTTTTCAAGTTTATGTAGGCGCGAATCGACAGCGGAGGCACTCTGCGGCAGAGTAATTTTACTTGATTATCGGTATAGTTTGCGGTAAAATATTATATTGGAATAATAAGACAGATCAGGAGGAAACAGCTTGCCAACGGATAACAGAGAACTTAAAGAACTTATTGAAAAAAGAAGAACCTTTGCGATAATATCGCACCCTGACGCAGGAAAAACGACCTTGACTGAAAAGCTGCTGCTCTATACCGGAACTATACAGCTTGCAGGCTCGGTAAAGGGAAAGAAAACGGACAAACATGCAGTTTCGGACTGGATGGATATAGAAAAGCAGAGAGGTATTTCTGTTACCTCGTCCGTTATGCAGTTCAATTATGACGGATATTGTGTAAACATAATCGACACTCCCGGACACCAGGACTTTTCCGAGGACACCTACAGAACTCTTATGGCGGCAGACTCGGCTGTAATGGTAATAGATGCATCAAAGGGTGTTGAGGCTCAGACAAGAAAGCTTTTCAAGGTCTGTCTTTTAAGGGATATACCGATATTTACGTTTATAAACAAGATGGACAGAGAGGCAAAAAGTCCTTATGAGCTTTTGGAGGATATAGAGGATGTTCTCGGCATACACACATGCCCGATGAACTGGCCTATAGGCTGCGGACGAGATTTCAAAGGCGTTTATGAATTTGCTGC
Organism: uncultured Eubacteriales bacterium; assembly: GCA_900321195.1. GTDB lineage: Bacteria > Bacillota > Clostridia > Oscillospirales > Acutalibacteraceae > UBA1213. The sequence continues at coordinate 7,282 of ONVG01000056.1, read as the reverse complement.
TAAGGAGATACTTGCCTTTACTGCAAACAACGGACAGCGTGAAGTTGAGACCGATAAGCTGAAAATAGATGACCCGAATCTTGATGACAGGCTCGGAGACACTCTTGCGCAGACTTTGAGGGATGATATAGAGCTTCTTGAAGGCGCAGGAGATGAGCTTGACCTTGACGAAGTACGCCACGGCAGACTTACGCCCGTATTTTTCGGTTCGGCGCTCACGAATTTCGGTGTAGAGCCGTTTCTTGCGGATTTTCTTAAAATGACAACGCCGCCGCTGCCGCGAAACACTGTAGACGGCGAAGTTGACCCGTTTGAGGATAAATTTTCCGCATTTGTATTCAAGATACAGGCAAACATGAACAAAGCGCACCGTGACAGGATAGCATTCATGCGTATATGTTCGGGCAGATATGAAAAGTCAATGGAAGTATATCATGTTCAGGGCGATAAAAAAATGCGTCTGTCCCAGCCGCAGCAGCTTATGGCTCAGGACAGAGAGGTAATAGATGAAGCCTATGCAGGCGATATAATAGGTGTATTTGACCCCGGAATATTCTCGATAGGCGACACGGTATGTTCACCGTCGAAGAAGGTACGTTTTGAAGGAATACCTACCTTTGCGCCGGAGCATTTTGCTCAGGTACGGCTTAAAGACACCATGAAGCGCAAGCAGTTTGTAAAGGGAATAACACAGATAGCGCAGGAAGGCGCAATACAGATATTCCAGAATCTTGGCGGAGGAATGGAAGAAGTAATAGTTGGAGTTGTAGGCGTACTGCAGTTTGAAGTACTCGAATACAGGCTCAAAAACGAGTACAATGTTGATATAATACTTGAAGGCATGCCTTATGAGCTTATACGCTGGATAGACAACGACAACATAGACCCGAAGAAGCTCAATCTCACCTCGGACACCAAGCGCATACAAGACCTCAAGGGCAAGCATCTGTTATTATTCTCAAGCGAATGGAACATAACATGGGCTGTCGAGCACAACAAAGACCTTATCCTCACCGACTTCAGCAAAAATTAGTGCAGTGCCAGGTGCAGTGCCAGGTGCAGTGCCTGCACTCTCAATTCGCGTTATCGCTCGCTGCGCTTCGCTCTTATGACTATGTAATACTTTATCCACGCGGCAGACGGCACGGTCAGAATGTCCTGTTTCCGCCGTCGTAAGCCTTACGGCTTACTTTGGGCTGCTATATAAAAAACTTCAGGCACGGTATTCTTCTAAAGTTTACCGTGCCTGTTTTTGCATATAAAATTTAATTTTTGATTATTAATTATCAATTAACTGAAAGGACGTGTTTGAAGGAGTCAACAACGTATTGCGCCTGCTCGTCTGTGAGCTTTGAGTAAAGGGGAAGTGTTATCTCGTTTTTGTACATATCGTATGCATACGGGAAATCGTTGATGTCATAACCTAATTTCTTATATGCTGTCATCATCGGAAGCGGCTTGTAATGAACGTTTGAAGCAACACCTAAAGCCGCAAGCCGTCTTATGACTTCGTTTCTGTATTCAACATCCTGTCCTATTAGCTTTACAAGGTACAAATGACCGCTTGATGAAAACTTTTCCTTTTCGGAATAATGCTGGAGTACGGAAACAGGCATATTTGTAAGCTCACGGTTATAGAATTCTATTATCTTGCGCCTGCGCTTGAGCATGGCAGGAAAACGCTTTAGCTGTGCTATGCCTATTGATGCGGCAATATCTGTCATATTGCACTTGAAGTAAGGACCAACTATGTCATATTCCCATGAGCCTAACTGTGTCTTTTCAAATGCGTCCTTTGACTGACCGTGAAGTGAAAGGAGCATGAACTGGCGGTAAAGCTCATCATTGTCTATATCAGCATGCTTTTTCCATGTAACAGCGCCGCCTTCACCTGTTGTAAGATTTTTGACAGCATGGAACGAGAAAGCAGTGAAATCGGCAAGCGCACCTGTTTTTACGAAGTTTCTTCTTGCGCCGAGAGCATGAGCAGAGTCAGCTATGACTACTATCCTGCCGAAAATATCCTGAAACGGACTTGAAGATATGAAAAGGTGCCGTCTGTTTATTACAGCGTCGAATATTTTATCGTAGTCACACGGTACTCCGCCGAGGTCAACAGGAATAATAGCTTTTGTGTGAGTATTTATGAGGTAGGGGAGCTTGTCATAATCCATCTGTACGGAATTGGGCGCACAGTCTATCATAACAGGCCTTGCGCCTACATGACATACGGCGCTTGCAGTAGCAGTATAGGTGTAGGCAGGTACTATGACTTCATCACCTTTTTTTACACCGAGTATTCGCAGCGTCATTTCAAGAGCGGCAGTACATGAATCAAGACATACTGTTTTCTGACTCATGCAGAAGGATGTAAGAAGATTTTCAAATCTTTTTGTTTTCGGACCTGTAGTTATCCAGCCGCTTTTAAGAGTGTCAATCACTTCATTGATCTCATCTTCGCCGATATCAGGCGGAGAAAAAGGTATTTTCATCATCATAAATTCCTCCGATAAAACGATTTAGTCATCTATGCTGTTCTGGAGCTTTGCAGCTTTGAGTGTGTTTTTCATAAGCATTGCAATAGTCATGGGGCCTACTCCGCCGGGAACGGGAGTTATATAAGAAGCCTTCGGTTCGACCTCTGCAAAGTCAACATCACCGCAGAGCTTGCCGTTTTCGTCACGGTTTATTCCTACATCAAGGACAACAGCGCCGTCCTTTACCATGTCAGCCTTGACAAATTTCGGTCTGCCGACAGCGGCAACAAGTATATCGGCATTGCTGCATATTTCTTTGAGGTTTTTTGTTCTGCTGTGACAAATCGTTACAGTACCGTTCTCATGGAGAAGGAGCATTGCCATAGGCTTTCCTACTATATTGCTTCTGCCGATAACAACACAGTTCTTTCCGTTAACATCTATTCCTGCATAATGTATAAGCTCCATAACGCCTGCCGGAGTACATGGGAGAAAATGATAATCGCCTATCATTATTTTTCCGACATTTGACGGATGAAAAGCATCAACATCCTTCAATGGTGAGATAGCGTTTATAACAGCCTTTTCATCAAGATGCTTTGGGAGCGGGAGCTGACAAAGTATTCCGTTTATATCAGGCTTGCTGTTGAGCTTTTCGATAAGCGCTAAAAGTTCTTCCTGAGTTGTTTCAGCCGGAAGAGCATATTCCTCGGAAAGAAAGCCCACATCGGCGCAGGCTTTTTTCTTATTGTTTACATACACTCTTGAAGCAGGGTCATCTCCTACGATTATAACAGCCAGTCCGGGAGTTATGCCCTTAGACTTGAGCTGTTCACATTCTTCCTTTACGTCTGCCCTTACCTTTGCGGAAACTTCCTTTCCGCTTATTATAACTGCCATTTTCAGCGCTCCTTTTTATTTATTCTTTTTTATCTTTATCTGTATCGTCCGTGTCTGTAACGATTTCCGATACAGCTTCTTTTTCGGTATCTTCTGTCTGAGAATTTTCTTTGGCTATATCCTCTGATGTATCTGTTTGGGCGGCAAGCTTTATATTATCAGCAGCCTTGTATGTTTTTTTCCTGAACAGTATGAGAAGTACTATGCCCGTCAGCATAGTGAGAGCCGCAAGTATCTGTGAAACACGCAGGTTCAGGAACGGAGTATAAAGGCTGTCTGTACGCAGACCTTCCACTATCATTCTTTCAGCGCCGTACCAGACTAAATACAGCAGGAAGATCTGTCCGTCATATTTGCGGAACTTACGGCTGAAAATATACAGCAGTACAAAGCCCGTAAGACACCACAGCGACTCATACAGAAAGCACGGATGAACGCCGATACCTCCTGTATTTTCGCTGACCATTCTCCAGGGAAGGTCGGTAGGCGTACCGAAAGCCTCCTGATTAAAGAAATTTCCCCATCTGCCCAGTCCCTGACCTATAAGAAATCCCATTACCGAGATATCAAGTATTGCAGGTATAGGGAGTTTTTTCTTCTTTGCGACTATACAGCCGCCTGAAAGACCGCCTATTACACCGCCGTATATAGCAAGACCGCCGCTGTGTATTGCAAGTATCTCATTCATGTGCTGAGAGTAATATTCTCCCCAGCGGAATATAACGTAGTACAGTCTTGCGCCGATTATTCCGAAGACAAGTCCGACAAGAACACAGTCGATAAATCCGTCGCGGTCTATACCGAAGCGATTCACGTTTTTCAAGGCAAAGAACAGTGCCAGCGCAAAGCCTATGCCTATTATTATCCCGTACCAGAACACCTCGAAGCTGCCTATAGTAAATGCTACAGGGTTTATCTTCATTTCAAGCCCAAGACCGGGAAAGCTGACATTATACACTTTACCACTCCTTGCTGTCAGTCAAGACCCTTGATAACAGAAAGACTGCAATTATTCGGGTCAAGCTGTTCTTTAAGACGTTCGTTTATATCGTCAAGAGTGATATCGGCTATTATATCGGCATCTTCAAATATTCCTCTGCCCGTAAATTCGGCATTTATTACTTCTGCCGCTATCGCGTAATTGCTGTCAAAGCTGTAAGCGATACCGCCGTAAACAGAGCGCTTGGCTATCTCGAAATCTTCTTTTGAAATACCAGTTTCGTGCAGCCTTACGACTTCTTCTTTAATGATATCGGCAGCCTTTTCGGGTTCTCTCGACTCACCTGAGAATATAACACTTCTGTAGCCGCAGCCTTCCATATATTCCGTACCGAAATTTGCATTAACAAGCTTTTCATCGAGCAGGCGTCTGTAGAGTGCGGAGCTTTGTCCCGCAAAGGCTTTGAGAAGTATGCTTGTGCAGAGCAGCTCCTTTGATGAAGCAAAGCTTTTCGGCGCATTCTCCTTGAAACCCACTGCAAACAGCGGCACAGCTATAGGGAGCTTTTGTTCGGTGAAGCTTTGCTTTACTTCGTAAGGTTCATCGGGGAAAATGCTCTCCGTAACTACAGGCTCATTGTCTTTGAGCTTGCTGTCGGCCACCTCCATAACGTCATCAAGAGAAACATTTCCCGAAACACAGAGAACCATATTATTCAGATTATAGTAGCTGTTGTAGCAGTCATATAGTGTGTCGGGCGTTATTTCGGCTATAGTATCGACAGTTCCTGCAATATCTATGTTTATTGGGTGGTTATGGTATAGAGCCTGGAGAAGATTCATATTGACCATCCATTCGGGACTGTCCTGATACATTTTTATCTCCTGACCTATGATGCCCTGCTCTTTTTCTATAGTTTCAGGTGTGAAATAGGGGGACTGTATAAGGTCGAAAAGTATACCGAGAGACTCCTTGAAATTATCTGTGCATGAGAAAAGGTAGCATGTTGTGTCAAATGACGTATAAGCGTTTGCGGATGCTCCTGTTTTTGCATAAAGCTTGAAAGCATCGCCTTCTTCACTTTCAAAGAGCTTGTGTTCAAGGTAGTGGGCAGTACCGTCGGGTACTTTTATTTTTCTTCCGTTGTTTATAAATTCGGAGTTTATCGAGCCGAATTTTGTACCTATAAGCGCATAGCTTGATGTGAAGTCTTTTTTCGGGCATACTATTATTTTCAGTCCCGACTTGTGGCGGAACTTATAGTATTTTTCTCCTAAGCGTTTATTTTCTATTATGGTATATTTCATTATGGATACCGCAGCCTTGCGGTCTGCACCTCTTTTCTTTTAGTTTCCGATAAGTGAGAATACTGTGTCGGGCTGTATCTGCTTTGCAAGCTCAGTCACCTGTTCTTTTGTGATATTCTCAACGATAGAAGCCGCCTCAAGCGGCGCCATAGGAAGATTGCAGAGAATACCGTTTATATAGAAGGACTGCAGAGCTGCCAGACTGTCGAGTGATGAGATATAAGCATTTTTAAGAGCAAGCTTTGCAGCAGAAAGCTCTTCATCTGTTATACAGCCGTTTTTGAGCAAACGTATCTGTTCGAGGACAGCATCCTCTGTTTTTTCTATATTTTTGGTCTCAACGCCGCTGTCTATAAGCATTATACCCTTTGCATTATCGACTGAGCTTGCACAGTAATAGCACAGACTCTGTTTTTCTCTTACATTTACAAAAAGCTTTGATGTAGGTGTACCGCCGAGTATAGCAGACATAAGCGAGCTTGTGACATATTTTTCTTTTGTGTCGGGGCAAGCTGTTCTGAAGCCCATTACAAGCTTTGACTGGGATATTTCCTCAGTTTCGGTTATGTGCTTTACCTCTTCGGGCTTGTCTATTATCACAGTAGAAGCTGTCATTCTTCGGGGCTTGTTTTCAAAGTATGTTTTGAAGCGGTCATATGCGTTTTGCGGGTCGGCACTGCCGAGCATAGCAAGCTCTGTTCTTGAATTTTCAAGGAGCTGCTGCCATGCATAGTAAACATCATCCTGAGTGAGCTTTGAAACATCCTCACGGCTGCCGAAGCGTCCTATAGAAAACGGTTCGTTCCTGCACATGCATTCTATGCAGCGGTTTATAGCATATATTCTTTTGTCGTTGAAATCCGCGTCTATAGCATCGATAAGCTGACGTCTTTCCTGTTCGAGATCCTCGGTATTGAACTTTCCGTCTGTCAGTGCAGGGTCGAATATTATCGAACAGAGAAGGTCGGCAAGCTCGGACGAAACGGATTCTCCGTTAAGTGAATAGCGGTCATCAAGACCTGCTGCGGAAAAAGATATGAGCTGCAGGTCGCCCTGTCTGCGCACAGACGGATAAAGAGCAGCACCGTAAAGCTCATCAAGCTTTCGGCTCAGAGCGGTAAAATCGGGATATTTTCTGCATGAGCGAGTAAGCACATACGAAAGCAGCGCATTTGCGGCTGCGGTTTTTTTGTTAAGCGGAGCAACAAGAGTTGCGCTTATGCGGCTTTTTTTAAATCTTGTATCTACGATACTGTTGAAAGCAACACCCTCGCAGATATCTTTTCGGATAAGATCAGACATTTTAGCATCTCCAGACTACAGGCGCCGAAATATCCGTATTTATCGGCGGCCTTTGAAAAATTAGTGATATAGATTATTATACCACATTTAACAGGAATATAAAAGCTTTATTTGCTTAAATATCTTAATATTACAAATTGCAATATAAAATAATAAATATACAAAAAGTATAAAACATTCAATAACTAAAAAACGCGTGGATAAAGTTATAAATGCGGAGAGCTTCCGCTTGTGCCGCGTGAATAAACTTATGGATAACGTATCAGAGCGGAGCAAAGCGAGCGACAACGCGAATCGGGAGCGGCAGCTTGCCGCCGGAGCGAGCGACAACGCGAATCGGCACCGGCAGCTTGCCG
>ONVG01000044.1 GCA_900321195.1 uncultured Eubacteriales bacterium | reverse complement strand
AGGACGGCATAATAACCGTTGCGATAGTCGGATATACGAACGCCGGAAAGTCAACGCTTATGAATACTCTGACGCAGGCGGGAGTGCTTTCCGAGGACAAGCTTTTTGCAACGCTTGACCCGACTTCAAGAGCGTTGAAGCTTCCGAACGGCGCATCAGTTATGATGATAGATACAGTCGGACTTGTCAGAAGACTTCCGCACCATCTTGTCGAAGCCTTTAAGTCAACGCTTGAAGAAGCCGCCTCCGCTGATATAATACTTAATGTCTGCGATGCGTCAAGCGAGGAATACAGACTTCATCTTGATGTTACCGAGTCGCTTCTCAGGGAGCTTGGCTGCGGTGATACGCCTGTAGTAAATGTTTTCAACAAATGCGACCTTGTTGAAGATAAGGCGCTTTTGCCCGCCGATAAGAACAGTGTAAGGATATGCGCGAAAAGCGGCGAGGGCATAGACGAGCTTCTTGCGGCAATAGAGAAAAATCTTCCTGTCAGGATGAGGAAATTCAGTCTTTTAGTGCCTTTCGACAAGGCGTCACTTTTAGCTGTTCTGAGAAATGCCGGAGCCTTGCAGTCGGAGGAATATACAGCCGGCGGCATAAAGGCGGAGGTAGTCGCAGAGGAATCAATGTGGCATATGATAGAGCAGTATCAGACAAATTTCTGATACAAATATGCCTTGACAGTAAAAACTCAAGGTATTATAATATCATTTAATATAAATAAATACGAGATACAGATATAAAAATCAAATCAAACTATACTTTTTAACCTAAAATTTTCAAAGTCATTCCGATTATGAGCAAAGGATATTTGAAAGCTTTTCCCTGCTTTTTTCCGGAATGACATGGTATGCAGAAATTATGCGAAAATTACACTTAATGAGCAAGAGGGGTTTTATGTGAGGCTTTTTAATTCTCGTGATATTTCGTATCGTTATCCGACGGGAGCGGTACCCTCGGAAACAACTATGTATTTTAAAATAGTACTGCCGAGAGATCTCGGATGTTCGGGCGCAGTGCTTGCGATGAAGGACGATCTTTACGGCGATACCAAGGTCCAGGGTATGTTCTGGGCAGGTATGGTAGGAGATGACCATGAACAGTGGGAATGTCATATAACTATTGAGCGTGTCGGTCTTTACTGGTATCATTTCGGACTTGATACAAGGTACGGCAGGCGTTTTATAATGAAGAACTACGGCGGAGAGGGATATCTTGCCCTGAGCGACTGTGAGCCTCGTTTTCAGCTCACATGCTATGACAAGAACTTTAAAACACCCGATTGGCTGCCCGGCGGTATAATGTATCAGATATTCCCCGACAGATTTTATTTCTCAGGCGAGAAAAAAGAGGGGATATATTCCGACAAAAAGCTGCAGAAGGACTGGAACGTTATCCCTGACTGGAGGCCTAATGCTTTCGGTATGATAACTAATTCGGATTTCTTCATGGGTGACCTTAAAGGAATAACGATGAAACTCCCGTACCTTAAAAGTCTCGGAGTTACCTGCATATATCTCAATCCGATATTCGAGGCTTATTCAAATCACAGATATGATACGGGCAACTATGAAAAGATAGACCCGATACTCGGTACTGAGGAGGATTTCAAGGAGCTTTGTTCGGAAGCAAAAAAGCTTGATATAAGGATAATAAATGACGGCGTGTTCAGCCATACCGGAAGTGACAGCATATACTTCAACCGTGAACACCGTTATGACAGCGTAGGCGCATATAATTCAAAGGAGTCACCGTATTATACATGGTATAAATTCATCGAGTGGCCTAATATATATAATTCATGGTGGGGCTTCAATACTCTGCCGGAGGTCGAGGAGCTTTCAAACTCATTCAATGAGTACATCAACGGCGAAAACGGAATAATACGCAAATGGATAAGAAACGGCAACAGCGGCTGGAGACTTGATGTTGCGGACGAACTGCCGGATGAATTCATAGAGTATATCCGCGAGGCTGTAAAGGCGGAAGACCCTGAAGCGCTTCTTCTCGGAGAAGTGTGGGAGGATGCGTCGAATAAGGAAAGCTACGGTTCAAGAAGACGTTTCCTCTACGGCAAGGAGCTTGACAGCGTAATGAACTATCCGTTCAGGGATGCTATACTCGGTTTCCTTGACTGCGGCGACGGCAGGGACATGTTAGAGATAGTAATGTGCGTACTTGAAAACTATCCCCGTCCTGTAATACGTTCGCTGATGAATCTTTTGGGAACTCATGATACCGAGCGTGTCATAACACTTCTTGCAGGTGAAAGACAGCACGGACGAGGCAGAGAATGGCAGGCGTCCACAAAGCTTTCGCCTATACAGAGAGAATACGGTTTAAGGCGCATGAGAATTGCAAGCGGCATACTGTACACACTTCCCGGTGTACCCTGTATATATTACGGTGATGAGGCAGGCGTTGAGGGCTATAAAGACCCGTTCAACCGTGCTACATTCCCCTGGGGCAGAGAGGAAACAGACCTCGTTGACTGGTACAGAGAGCTTGGAAAAATGAGAAGTGAATGCTCATGTCTGAGAGACGGCGACCTTATAGACTACGGCTCAACAGGCAGGACAATGGGATATATCCGTCAGGATGAAAAGGAAAAGCTTCTTTGTGTATTCAATGCGGCAGACTATACGATAAAGTTCAAGGTACCGGAAGAATTTATCGGCGGCAAGACATATATGGGAACCGACCTTGTTATTGACGAGCTTACTATACCGAGGGACGGCTGCGCTTTCGTAAGGATAGAAAGAAAGCCGGAGCCTGTTGTTTCCGAAAAGGAAGACGAAAAAACAGAGGAAACGGCCGCTGAGGAAGAAGATGAGCTTCCAGAGCTTCACGTTACCGATTGACAGCCTGGATTTTTGGGCATACAGAAAAACCTGCATGGAAAGAGTTACCACTCCATGCAGGTTTTTCCGTGATTGGAAAGTGTGTATCCGGCAGATACGGGCGCTGATATGCGGATATAAGAAGTCGGATTTTTTAAGGTTATTGTATTATAGACTTTTTATGTCTGCTGATATCATTACCCTTTCTGCTTTAAGGCTGAAGTTGTGTCGATTGCTTTTATAATGTGTTGTTTAATACTACTTTATGTATTTAGTTAATTAATTGTATCGTCAACCCTGTAACTATATGATAATATAACAAAAAGGATTTGTCAAGACTTTTTTTAAAAAAACACAAAAAAGAACAGATACGTTTTTGAGCGCATCTGTTCTGTGAATAAACTTGAATTTCTTCTGTACTGTCAGACGTTGAAGCGGAAAAGAACTATATCACCGTCATTCATTACATAGTCTTTGCCCTCTGAACGAACAAGACCTTTTTCTTTGGCTGCCGCCATAGTGCCGCATGCCATAAGGTCATCAAATGCAACTACTTCTGCTCGTATAAATCCGCGCTCAAAGTCGGTATGTATCTTTCCGGCAGCCTGCGGAGCTTTTGTGCCTTTTGTTATAGTCCAGGCTCTTACTTCGGGTTTTCCGGCGGTAAGATATGATATAAGTCCGAGAAGGTCATAGCATGCATTTATAAGTCTGTCAAGACCGGACTGTTCAAGTCCCATTTCGGAAAGGAACATCTCTTTTTCATCAGGCTCCATTCCTGCTATTTCAGCCTCTATCTCTGCACATATCGGAAGAACTGCCGCATGCTCTGAGTCTGCTATCTCCTTTACAGCCGCAAAATACGGGTTGCCGTCAGCCGAACCGTCCTTGAAGTCGCTGTCGCTGAGGTTAGCGGCATAGATTATAGGCTTGTTTGTGAGAAGTGAAACAGTTGAAAGAAGCTCGGCTTCTTCGGGAGTGCAGTCTACAGACCTTGCAGCCTTTCCTTCTTCGAGAGTTTCCTTTACTCTTTTGAAGAAATCAAGCTCTGTCTGATATTTCTTGTCACCCTTTAAGAGCTTCATAGTTTTGTCGATACGTCTGTCAAGTATCTCGATATCGGAAAGTATAAGCTCAAGGTTTATGGTTTCTATATCGCGTTTGGGGTCTATGCTGCCTTCGACATGAACTATATCATCATTTTCAAAGCAGCGTACAACATGAACTATAGCATCGACCTCACGGATATTTGCAAGGAATTTGTTTCCGAGACCCTCGCCCTTTGATGCGCCCTTTACAAGACCTGCGATATCAACGAATTCGATAGTAGCAGGCGTGAACTTTTCGGGCTGGTACATTTCCGCAAGCTTATCAAGACGCTTATCGGGAACTGCAACGACACCGACATTCGGCTCTATCGTACAGAAAGGATAGTTTGCAGACTGAGCGCCTGCATTTGTGATAGCGTTAAAAAGAGTGCTTTTGCCGACATTCGGCAAACCGACTATTCCTAATTTCATTTTATTTCTATCTCCTTTATTGAATGATAACAGATAACATTATACCACAAATATATCTGTAAAGCAATTTATAATACTAAAACAGTTTCAAGCGCGATAACGGCATTTTTAACACAGTTGTCACAGCTGCAAAGGGGAGTACCTGTTTTAACGCCTTTAAGGTCTTCGCATATCGTTGCGCCGCAAAGCTGCTCGAATTTTGAAAGTATCTGTCTTGTGACCATTGATGTTGGTCTGCCTGTATCGTTGAGCAGACCGGCAGCGATAGACGCACCGCATAGAGCGCCGCATGTTGCTTTCATGCATCCCATTCCCGAACCGAAGCCCGAACCTATAACGGAAAGCTCCTTTTCACTTAGCGGAAGTATATCCGCAAACGCAAGAAGCACCGCCTGACAGCAGTTGTTTCTTCTTTTAAGGCTTACAGCCGTTTCAGCTCTGTTCATAATATCATGCTCCTTTAAATTTTGAATTCAGTTTAGCTTTTGATTTGTCTTGTTTATAAATCTTTCGGCATTTACCGAAAAGCGTTCATGCTTTCCCTTTGCGATAAGACCTGCATTGTCATAAGCAAAGACGTCAAAGAAGAATTTTCTTCCGTCTGTTCCCGTAAGTACGGCGCTTGCGCTTATGTCGGCTCCTATGGGACTTGCGCTGACATGCTCTACCCACATCATAGTGCCTACAGTTGTAATTCCTTCTTCAAGCTTGTCTGCAATAGCCTGACAAGCCGCCTTTTCCATGAGCGCGACAACAGCAGGCGTTGCGAATACTTCAAGAGAACCGCTGCCCATTGTAAGTGCAGTATTGGATGAGTCGGCTTTTGTATAGACCGTGCTTTCCGCTTCGCTTATTATTTTATCCATTTTTAAATTACCTCTCTTGTTTATCTTGATAAAAAACATTTTTGCTGATATAATCTATTATGGTAACATTATATCATACAAAAAAACAAAAGCAAGCGGAAATACTTAATTATTTGCGCTTTTAAGGAGGATGGTCAAGTTGGCGGAAGCAGCAAAAAAGACTAATGCAAAGCCAAAGGATAAGCCGAAAAAGCCGAGACGCTCAAAGCCGAGGATACATCTTATTGATGAACTGAGAGGCTTTGCGATATTCTGCATGGTATTTTACCATGCGTTCTATACGGTAGGCGTTTTGTTCAATATAGGATGGGCAATGGTACTGCTGAACTTTTTCACACCGGCAGAGCCTTATTTTGCGGGACTGTTCATTCTCATATCGGGTCTTGCATGCAATCTCAGTCACTCAAACCTTGAAAGAGGCGTGAAATTGGGCTTTATCTCCTTGGGCGTGACTCTTGTGACATATCTTGTTCTCGGAACAGAATATATGATAAGCTTCGGCATACTTCATATGCTTGCAGTATGCATGATGCTTTACGGTATCATAAACAAGTACCTTAAATTAGTGCCGTCCTGGCTGGGAATATTATTCAACACTGTACTGTTCATTTTTACGTTCAATGTATTAAGGGGAAGTGTCGGCTTCCCGTTCATACTGAATATAAAGATACCGCCCGAATGGTACAATACTAATTATCTGTTCATGTTCGGACTGCCGAATAAGAACTTTATGTCCTCGGACTATTTTCCGCTCGTTCCGTGGCTGTTCCTTTTCTTCGCAGGAACATATATCGGCAGGATAGGCGTAAAGAAAAAATTCCCGAAATCCATGTATAAGAAAAGAGTGGGATTTTTCGGCTTTATGGGAAGGCACTCACTGCTGATATATCTTGTACATCAGCCCATAATATACGGTATATGCAAGGGCGTTGAGTGGATAATGAGTTTTTTTCCCAACGGTTCGCCAAATTAAGAAATATTATCAGGAGGAATGAAAATGGAGTATTCAAAGGAGCTTGCAAAGGAGTTCAATATAAAAGAGGAGTATGCAGGAAATATAATCACACTTCTTGACGAGGGAAATACCATACCCTTTATTGCAAGATACCGCAAGGAGATGCACGGTACACTTGACGACCAGACTATAAGAGAGATAAGCGAAAGACTGGAATATCTCAGAAACCTTGATAAAAGGCGCAGTGAAGTTGCGGTGCTTATCGGAGAACTCGGACTGATGACGGATGAAGTAATGACAGCGCTTGACAATGCCGTAATGCTTTCGGAAATAGAGGATATATACCGCCCGTTCAAGCCCAAGAGAAAGACAAGAGCCTCAGTCGCAAAGGAAAAGGGACTGCAGGGACTTGCGGATATGATAACAGAGCAGTCAGCAGGAGACCCTTATGCGGAAGCGGAAAAGTATGTTGATGCGGAAAAGGGCGTTGAAACGGCAGAGGACGCCGTAAAGGGAGCTATGGATATAATAGCTGAGAATGTTTCGGATGATCCGGAGATAAGAAAGCGTCTGAAAAATATAATCAGGCTAAATGCTGTGCTTTGCTCAAAGGCGGCAGATGCGGAAACCGAAAGTGTGTACAAGCCGTATTATGACTACAGCGAGCCTGTAAGATCCGTACCCGGTCACAGACTTCTTGCAATAGACAGAGGCGAGAGGGAAGGCTTTTTGAAGGTCAGCATAGATATAGAGCCGCAGAAATGCATTAATATTATAAACAGGCTGAGAGTCAGCGGAGATAATGCATGTTCACAGCTTGTAAAGGAAGCGTGTGAGGACGCATATACAAGGCTGATATTCCCGTCGGTAGAGAGGGAGATACGCTCTGAAATGACGGATAATGCAGACGAGCAGTCAATAAAGCTTTTTGCGCTCAATCTCAGACAGCTGCTCATGCAGCCGCCTGTCAAGGGATATACAGTAATAGGACTCGACCCCGGTTACAGAACAGGCTGCAAGCTTGCAGTCGTAGATGCTACAGGAATGGTGCTTGATACGACAGTTATCTATCCCACGCACAGCGAAGCTCAGGTAAAGAAATCAAAGCAGGTACTCAAGGACATGATAAAGAAGCATCATGCGCAGGTGATATCCATAGGCAACGGAACAGCCACAAGGGAAACAGAGATGTTTGCTGCTGAATGCATATCGGAGATAGATGAAAAGGTATCGTATATGATAGTCAGCGAAGCAGGAGCGTCAGTATATTCAGCCTCGAAGCTTGCGGCGGCAGAGATGCCGGACCTTGACCTTACGCTCAGAAGCGCGGTATCTATAGCAAGACGCTTGCAGGATCCGCTTGCAGAGCTTGTAAAGATAGACCCTAAGTCTATCGGCGTAGGACAGTATCAGCATGATATGCCGCAGAAAAGGCTCAGTGAAGCGCTTGACGGAGTTGTAGAGGACTGTGTAAACAGCGTCGGAGCAGACCTCAATACAGCCTCACCCTCACTTTTGGCAAGGGTTGCAGGAGTTACGCCGACAGTATCAAAGAATATAGTAGCATACAGGGAGGAAAACGGCGCATTCACTTCAAGAGCAGAGCTTAAAAAGGTATCAAAGCTTGGTCCGAAAGCGTTTGAGCAGTGCGCAGGCTTTCTCAGAGTACCCGAAAGCAAAAATCCTCTCGATAATACGGCAGTCCATCCCGAATCTTATGATGCTGCAAAGAAGCTTTTGGAGCTTTGCGGATATACGATAAAGGATATCTCAAACGGAGGGCTTTCGGAGCTGAGAGCCAGAGCCAACAAGATAGGCATGAGCGTTCTTGCGGAGAAATCAGGCGTAGGCGTACCCACACTCAGCGATATCATAACGGAAATAACAAAGCCGGGACGTGACCCTCGTGACGAGCTGCCGCCGCCGATACTCAGAACGGATGTTCTTGATATAAAGGATCTGAAGCCGGGAATGGAGCTTAAAGGCACAGTCAGAAATGTAATAGACTTTGGCGCATTCATAGACATAGGAGTACATCAGGACGGACTTGTACATATTTCGCAGATAAGTCAGAAAAGAATAAAGCATCCTTCCGAGGTGCTTAAAGTAGGGGATATAGTAAGTGTCAAGGTGTTGAGCATAGACGCTGAAAAGGGAAGGATATCTCTTACAATGAAGTGACAGGGAAAAATATATAAAGTGTAAAAAGGAAAGATAGAAATGAAAAAGTATGATATAGCGCTTTTCGACCTTGACGGCACTCTCAGCGAGTCGGGCGAGGGCATACTTGACTGTGTAAAAATGATATTCAGTGAAACAAAGCGTCCTTTGCCCGATGAAAAAGAGCTTGCGGCATTCATAGGGCCGCCTATGTATGACAGCTTGAGACGCTGCGGCTTTGAACATGAGGAAGCCGAAAAGGGTGTTGAGATATACAAAAGGCACTTCGTTGAACACGGGATATATAAGAACAGAGTATATGACGGCATGACAGAGGTGCTTTCGGCGCTTAAAGAAAGCGGCGTAAAATTAGGAGTTGCCACGACAAAGTATGAGCCTTTTGCACACAGGATAATAAAGATGTTAAAGCTTGACGGGCTTTTTGATTTTGTCGGCGGCGCAACAGCAGATACCGAAAGGCGTACAAAGGCAAAGGTAATAAGATACAGCCTGGAAAATTTAGGCGCTGACAAGAACAGCAGGTGTATAATGGTCGGTGATACAAAATATGATGCGCAGGGAGCAGCCGAAACAGGCGTCGATTTCATAGGCTGTCTTTACGGCTACGGCACGAGAGAAGAAATGGAAAATTTTTACAAAAACGCTGTATATGCATCTTCGCCCGCTGAAATAAGAGATATCATTATCTGAACTGTCTGTATAAAGAAATACTTATCGGGCAATAATATAACTGCGGTCGAAAGCTTTGGTATCCCGTTTCTGTAAATTCACGGCAGTATCGGCTTTTGACTGTTGAATCAAAACGGCAGATAAGGAGATAGTGTTATGGAGAAGATAAACAGAAGCATACAGTGTACTGTAGAACAGTGCAGGCATCATTGCAGCAGCTGCAATTACTGCTCTCTCGACAAGGTGCTTATAGGCACACATGAAAGTGATCCTTCACAGTCTCAGTGTACGGACTGTCTGTCATTTGACATGAGATAAAAATAAGTGACCGCTTTTTTATTGAAGGCGGTCACTCTTTTTTGTTTGCGGCTTTGAGGCTTTTTGCTATGGCTTTTGCAAGAAGATATGCCGAATATCGCGCTTCCTCAACGGTGTTTGACTCGGAGCCGACCTCTATCAGCAGAGAGCCTGTGTTTATATTCATGTTGTACATAAAATCCGCAAAGTAAAGCGGACGCATCATGTCGGGATAATCCTTTGAGGCTGTGTCCTGTATCTTCAGCGCAAAACGCAGATTATATTCCCAGTCCTTGAATTCGTCAGAGCCGTCATAGTTGTAGCCTGCAAGTATCATTACCTGTGCGCCCTGCCTGCCGTTATATGTGAATACGGGCTTTGATTTTTCGGTATCGGTGCCTATTCCGTCACGGTGTATGTCAAGCACTATCTTTATCGATGGATATTTTTCAAGATATTTGCTG
>ONVG01000014.1 GCA_900321195.1 uncultured Eubacteriales bacterium | reverse complement strand
TGCGCCTGTCACGCCTGCCTGCCATTTCTTCAAGCTCTGCTCTAAGGAATTCTATCTTTCGCCTTATATGACGCTTATCCGTTTCAAGCTTTGTTTCGCCCGGACCTCTTGTACCTACGCCGCCGCCGAGTCTTGACATTTCCCTGCCCTTTCCTGAAAGTCTGGGCATGAGATATTTCAGCTGCGCAAGCTCGACCTGCAATTTTCCTTCATTCGACTTTGCCCTTATAGCAAAAATATCAAGTATGAGCATTGTTCTGTCTATCGTTCTTACATCCGCAGCCTGCTCGATATTTCTTATCT
Organism: uncultured Eubacteriales bacterium; assembly: GCA_900321195.1. Lineage (GTDB taxonomy): Bacteria > Bacillota > Clostridia > Oscillospirales > Acutalibacteraceae > UBA1213. The sequence goes on along the minus strand of ONVG01000014.1, from coordinate 18,071 downwards.
GTGTCGGCGTAAGCTCCGTATCGAATACAAGAAAGTCTATCTCATGGCTCTCACAGAATTCCCTTATCTCCTCTATACGTCCTGAGCCTATGCAAGTTGCGCCGTCAGGCTTGTCTCTTTTTTGCATAACAGACGCAACAGGCTCTGCGCCTGCGCTCTTTACAAGCTCGAAAAGCTCGTCCATAGAGCCTTCCGCATCATAATCGCCCGTATCTATACCGACCAAAAGCGCTCTCTGTATCTTTTCTGAATTATCATGCATCATTAAACACCTCCGGAAAATAACCGATAATTATTTTAACACATCCAAAAACATTTTTAAAGCGAAAAAGAAACTTTCACTCACACAAGCGCTCATTCTATAGAAAAGCAATAATATTATAAAAAAATGATAATTATTATGGTGTACTTTTACATCCCGAAAAAAAACAGACACAGCATCTCACGATGCCATGCCTGTTCATTAGCCGCTATTTAACGTACATTGATATGTCGAAGGCCTTTACCGAATGAGTCAGCGCGCCTATTGATATTATATCAACACCGCTCTCGGCAACGGCTCTTAGTGTTTCATCGGTTATGCCGCCTGACGCTTCAAGAAGTGCCCTGCCGTTTGTTATCTCAACAGCCTGCTTCATAAGCTCAGGACTCATATTATCGAGCATGATTATATCTGCGCCTGCTTCAAGTGCTTCTTTAAGCTCGTCAAGGTTTCTTGTTTCCACCTCTATTTTTGTCATGTGTCCTATTCTTGAACGGAGCTTTGTTATTGCGCTTGTTATGCCGCCTGCTGCGTCTATATGGTTATCCTTCAGCATAGCCGCATCCGAAAGATTATAACGGTGGTTCTTTGCGCCGCCCGTCATTACAGCATATTTCTGCAGCGGTCTTAAACCGGGGAGAGTCTTTCTTGTATCTGCTATGGATGCCTTTGTACCCTCGACTATCTTCTGATACTTGTTTGACGCTGTTGCGATACCGCTCATATGCTGTATAAGATTGAGCGCTGTACGCTCGCCCTTTAAAAGAGCCGCAGTCTTTCCGCTGAGTTTAAGTATCTCATCACCCTTATGTACTTCATCGCCGTCATTTTTGAGTATCTCATATTTTATGCTGTCATCTATGAGCTGAAATACCCTTACAGCGACCTCTGTACCGCATACTATTCCGTCAGCCTTTGAAACAAATCTGCCGCTGCCCTCCTGCTCCGGCGGGATAAGATAGTCTGTTGTTACATCACAGTAGTTGATGTCCTCCAAAAGCGCTGTCTTTATTATATTATCCACATATATCTTATTAAGAATCATGTTTTTCGGAAACCTCCTCAAGTACTATACAAGCAACAGTCGCAAGACTTCTTGCTTCTACAAAATCCTGATTTATCTCATATCCGCCGGAAAGTATGTCGCTGAGTATCTCCTTTGAGCGTCTGAGTCCTTCGGGGACCTTATCAGGATCAGGTATTACAAAATGGCAGTCCTGCATTATCTTTCTTATCTCTGTCCTGAAACCGTGAGGCATCTTGTTTCCGCTGAGATCGTCATGCTGTGCAAAATCATCTATCGGACTGTTATCCTCTTTTTTCAGCTTTTTGATTATATCATCAGCAGCTCTTCTGGAGAACACAAGAGCTTCAAGAAGTGAGTTGCTTGCAAGACGGTTTGCGCCGTGAACACCTGTATGTGAGCATTCGCCTGCCGCATAAAGCCTGTCAACAGTCGTCCTTGCATGAAGGTCAACATCTATTCCTCCCATAAGATAATGCTGACACGGGAATACGGGTATCCACTGCTTTGTTATGTCTATATTTTCTTCAAGACACTTTTCATATATCATCGGGAAACGCTGCTTTACGAATTCGGGGTCTTTATGTGTTATATCAAGATAGAATTTCTCGCTGCCCTTGGCTTTTGATTCAAGCATTATCGCATTCGATACTACATCTCTCGGAGCAAGCTCTCCTCTTTCGTCATACTTGAATGCAAAGCGCTCGCCGTCACAGTTAAGAAGTACGGCGCCCTCTCCTCTTACAGCTTCGCTTATGAGGAAACGCTCACGGTCATTTTCTGCGGCAAACGCTGTAGGATGGAACTGAATAAGGCTGAGATTTTTTATCCTTGCACCAAGCATGTATGCAAGAGTTATGCCGTCGCCGGTCGCGATAGCCGAGTTTGTCGTATAAGGATATACTCGTCCTATACCGCCAGATGCCATGATGCAGTAATGAGCAGCTGCGACCTGTGAGCTGCCGTCCGGAAGAAGCATTCCTGCAAGAAATCCTCTGTCTGTCTTTTCAAGCTTATAAAGAAGTGTGTGGTCATGGATCTCGATATTCTTATGTGTCATCACCTGGTCGATAAGAACATCAACTATAGCGCGTCCTGTAGAATCCTTGTGATGTACTATCCTGTGCCTTGAATGACCTGCTTCAAGCGTCATCTGAAGCTTGCCGTCAGCATCAAGGTCAAATGCAACGCCCATTTCCTTTAACTTGAGAACGTCCTTTGGACCTTCGGTAACAAGCACCTCGATAGCGTTAAGATTATTCTTATATTTTCCTGCAATAAGAGTATCGGCTATATGCAGCTTGAAGTTATCATTGCTCTTATCGAGCACAGCCGCAACACCGCCCTGTGCAAGTGCGGAATTAGAAAGTGTAAGCTCTCTTTTCGAGATAAGCAGTACACTGACATCCTCCGGGAACTGTAATGCAGCATAAAGTCCTGCTGCTCCCGAACCAACTATCAAAACATCATATTCCTTATTCATAAAGCGTGTGTACCTCTTTTATTCTGAAATAAGCATGTCACAAAAGCAATATGCCTTTTTTATTATAACACATTATTCCAAGAAATGAAACATTATTTTAATAAACATGCAAAAAAAGCTGTGCTTTCATCAAGCAGCAGCTTTTTCCGACTTTATTTTTACACGCAAAGTCATATCGTTTTCATTTTGCAGTACGGAAACACTGTCCATACTTATTTTATGCTCGTCATCAAGGCGCATATTTGCCTGCTCTATGCAGTTGTAGAACTGATAAGGCGCTTCATAGAAAAGCTTTTCGAGATATTCGCTGTACGGCATTTCCGAGCCGAATCTTATCGGGATATAGACCTCGGAATTCTGCGCTTTTTCGATAAGCGCCACTGTAATGCGCTTTCCGCTCTCCTCGTCTACCTTCTGTATCATAACGCCCTCTGCATAGTAGTAATTCATGGTCTTGTCCGTACACATCGGAACGGCAAAATTATATCTTGCAAGCGGGTCTATCGAATTGCTGTCCTCAACATTTATAACTGCATCTACGCCTTCGCTTATGACATGATTTTTAAGTATAGCCTCTGTCGTTACATTGAAATATTCGTAATTTATGACGCCGTCCTTGTCATTGTCATCCCAAGTCGGGTCAAGATGATACCATTCATTTCCGAGCTGCACGACATTCCACATGTGCGGTATGCCGTCAGCATCGCCTCTTACGGTGCTGCACGGTATTCCTGCCCTTGTAAGAAGGACCTGCATGGATTTCGCATATCCCTCACAGACTGCCTCGCCGTCTGCCAAAGCGCCATATACGGAAAAATACTGCCAGCCGTCACTTGCCGAGCTTATTCCCGTTTTATATACACAGCTTCCCAGAACCTTGTCATGTATCAGCCTTTCACGCTGATATTCCGTCATTCCGGGCTTTATATCGGAAAGTATGCTGTGCATCTTCTCATTGAATATCTTTATATGTTCTCCGCATTCCTTCGGAGAAAGTACGGAATAGAACTCGATTATCGTATCATTCTCACTATAAGCATAGCCGAAAAGATTTTCTATCCAGAATATCTCAGGATTATCACAGATATAAGCGTTGATGACCTCACGTATATCGAATTCGGACATTTTTACATCCTTCATCCTCATTCTTGCTGTTCTGTATCTGCCGTTCTCATCAGCCTTATCGGTAATGCTGTAGATACTTTTTGCTATCTTGTCGTAAAGGTTACGCTTTTCATCCTTTTCAAGTGCCTGATAACCGTATTTTATGTTTATGAGCTGATGATCAGCCGCAGTTTCCGAAGATATCTTTTCCTCTATCTGTTCGTATATGCTGTCGTTGTTGTCAGTATCTCCGTTTATCGGAACAGCCTCTATATTATTTATGCTCCTTTCAAATCTGTCTGACGGATCAATAAGCAAAAGCACACAGGCTGTAACAAGAGTTGCCGCAAAACCGAAAAACATTACATAAAGTATAGTTGAAACTATTTTTTTCATATGATACCACCGTGAATAATGTTATGTTATTCCTGAATCTGCTCTGCGTTATCATCTTCATCAGCGGTACTCTGTCCGCTGCTTCTCTTTCTGTAGTTTTTTAGCTGCTGCCTTGTCTTTTTAAGCTCTGCAAGATTTTCCGAAAGCTGGTCGTCCGCCTTTTTCATTATGGATTCGATATAGTTGTCGGCTGCCTGTCTTATCTTTGACGCTTCACCGTTTGCCTTGCCGATTATCTCTCCTGCTCTCTGCTGAGCCTGTCTTGTTATCTCATTCTGCTCTATCATCATTTTGGCTCTTTCTTCAGCCTGCTGTACTATGCGTTCAGCCTCCTGCTTTGCGCTCTCGATTATATTATTGCTTTCGGCTGCTATGTTCTTTGCCTGCTGAACCTCTTTAGGCATGTTTGTGCGAAGCTCGTCTATAAGTTCAAGAAGCCTTTCGCTCTCTATGACCTTCTTGCCGCTGAGCGGTACTGTTTTTGCCCTCTCGACAAGCTCCTGTATATCATCCAATATCAATTCAATTTTCATCAGTGTCTGCTCCTTTGTCTTATTCTCATAAGTATTTCATCATGTACGCAGTCGGGAACGAACGGAGATATATCTCCTCCCCACAGTCCCACCTGCTTTACTATGCTTGAACTAAGATACATATGTTCCGTACTCGTTGTAAGAAACATAGTTTCAACATCCGGCGCAAGCTTTCTGTTGGTAAGCGCCATCTGAAATTCATATTCAAAGTCGGAAACTGCGCGCAGTCCCTTGACTATTGCCGATGCATTATTCTGTGCGGCAAATTCAACCAGCAGACCGTCAAAGCCTGCTATCTCGATATTGTCTATCCCCTTTGTAGCCTTTCTGAGAAGATCCATCCTCTCATCTATCGTGAACCAGGGCTGCTTCTCGACATTTACAAGCACAGCCACTATAACACGGTCAAAAAGCTTTGACGCGCGTTTGATTATATCTATATGACCAAGCGTTACAGGGTCAAAGCTTCCGGGACATATTGCAGTTCTCATATTCCTTGCACTTCCTTATGTGAATATACGGATATTTTTATCTTTCCGTATTTATAGCTTTTTTTCAAACGAAATTCTCCGATATCCTCGGACAGTTCTTCATCGGCAGGATGCTCGCATATTATTATGCCGCCCTTGTTCATCACCGAAGGTATATATTCAAGCGCTCTCTGAATCACACCTGTTTTATACGGCGGGTCAAGGAAGGCGATATCGAAACGCTGCGTTGTTTTCCTGAGATATTCCACAGTATCGGTATTCACGACTACAGCCTTATCCGAAAGTCCCGTTGCGTCAAGATTTTTTCTTACTGCCGCAAGCGACTGTCTGCCGTTATCAAGAAAAACCGCTTTTGCAGCTCCTCTGCTAAGCGCTTCTATGCCCATCTGACCGGAGCCTGCAAATGCATCAAGAAACGTTCTTCCCTCAACAGAAAACTGTATTATGCTGAATACAGACTCCTTAACCGAATCTGTTGTCGGACGCACATCATCACCTGGCGGCGTGACGAGCTTTCTTCCCCTTGATATACCGGTTATGACTCTCATACACTCACTATCCTTATCCGAAATATCCAAAAGCCTTCTCTCCGCTAAGAAAAAGCTGACGGAGAATTTCAATTATAATTTCAATTATATTAATTTAAAAGTTACTCAATAGATATTATCAGATAAATTCGCCGGAATGTCAATAGACTTTTTGCATATCATTAACGATATGATGAATTAATTTTCGTCATCATTTTTTCTGTCTATCTCACGTCCGTCAGAATAATGATAATATTCATAGACTGCCTCTGCTGCCGGACGGTTCATTCCCTTTACATGCAGAAGCTCCTCAACATCTGCCTGCTTTATCCTCCTGATAGTCTTAAAATATGAAAGCAGCGCTTTTGCGCGTTCTTCACCTATGCCTTCTATCTGTGTGAGCGATGATGAAATATTTTTCTTTTTTCTTGCCGTTCTGTGATAGCCTATAGCAAAACGGTGTACTTCCTCCTGTATGTCGGATATCAGCGTAAACGCCTGACGCTTTGAAGTTATGGATATCTCTCTGCCCTCATCCGTCACAGCCCTTGTTTTGTGCTTATTATCCTTGACCATGCCGAAAAGCGGTATATCAAGCCCGAATTTTTCAAGAACGGGTCTTACCGCCGACACCTGACCTTTACCGCCGTCAAGAAGTATCAGGTCGGGAAGTCTGCCGAAGCCTTCTCCGCTGTCCTTGTTTTTGAAATATTCCTCAAATCTTCTCGTCAGGACTTCATTCATGGACGCATAATCATCCTGTCCTTCAAAGCCTTTTATGCGGAAACGCCTGTAAGAGTCCTTGTACGGTCTGCCGTTCCTGAATACGACCATACCGGCAACATTTTCCGTACCCATGAGATTTGATATATCATAAGATTCTATAAATTCGGGCTGCTTTGAAAGTCCTAACAGTCCTGCAAGCTCATCAAGCGCAGAAAGCTCATGTCCCAGATGTCCGTGACTCTGAGCAAGCCTTTCCGCCGCATTTTGTCTGCACATTTCAAGTATATGCTGCTTTTCGCCCTTTTGCGGATATTCAAAATACACCTTTTTTCCTCTCTTTTCACTCAGCCAGTCAAGAAGAAGCACCTCATCCTCAGGCGGTGAATCAAGAGTTATCACAGGCGGTATGTTATCCCTCATTGAATAATACTGCTTTAAAAAATCCGCCCTTGCAGACGCAGCGTTTATATCCCTGCCCACCGATCTTATCAGAAAATCCTCCTTGTCGTAAAGTCTGCCGTCGGAAAAGCGTATTACAGCAAAGCATATATCCTCTCCTTCTGACATCATTGATACAGCGTCCTGCTCCTTAACGCTGACTTCAACGACCTTTTGCTTTTCGGTTATACGTTTGACAGCCTTTATCCTGTCCCTGAGCTTTGCAGCAAGCTCAAAGTCAAGGTTTTCCGCAGCTATATTCATTCTCTCCGTCATAAGCTTCAGAGAATCGCTGCCGCCCTTTTTGAGAAATTCCACCGCAGCAGCTACATTCTCATTATATTCATCAACAGATATCCTGCCGCTGCACGGCGCGGAGCATTGCTTTATATAATAATTAAGGCATGGTCTGCCCTTTTTGATATCTCTCGGAAAGACCTTGCTGCATGAAGGAAGTCCGAATATCTTCTGCGCTTCCTCAACGGCATTCTTTGTAAACCATGAGCTCATATACGGGCCGATATATTCCGCGCCGTCATCAGCTTTCTGCATAACAAAGCTCAGCCTTTTCCATTCGTCATCCGATACCCGTATATAGCTGTATCCCTTGTCATCTTTCAGAAGTATATTGTACTTTGGCTTGTGCTGTTTTATAAGACTGCATTCAAGCACCAATGCCTCAAACTCGCTCCCGCAAAGTATATAATCAAAATGGTCAACATTTGCGACCATCTGACGCACCTTTTCAGGGTGATTTTTATCCGAGCCGAAATACTGGCTGACACGGTTTTTCAGCGCCTTAGCCTTGCCTATATAGATTATCTCTTCATTTTTATTTTTCATGATATAAACTCCCGGACTAAGCGGAAGCTTCATAGCCTTTTCTCTGAGTTCCTTTATATTCAAATCCTGCCTCCTGATATGATACTCAAAGCTCAAAGTTTTCTGTCCCGAAAGCAAAAATGACGGATATTTTTAATTATGAATTATTTATCCTTATCGTCAGTATGCATTCCGAAGCGCTTTCACTGTAGCTTACATTTCCTTTTATATGCGGGATAGTGAATATCATCTGATTTGTCATAAGATCCTCAACTGCTTCTCGCAGATATTCACTGCTCCTGAATTTAACAGTTATAATATTGCTCAACGGATCTCTTAAAGCGACTTCTTCGATATAGCGGAAATCATACTCATCAAAGAACAGGTCGTTATAGACATAATAGTTATATCTCCTGCCTGCGCACTGAGGGACCTCTCTCTCACCATCAAGCTTATGAGTAAGGAAAATATCGCCGTCAGATATAAGAAAGTATTCATAAGTTTTTCTTTTCTGACCGTCACTTGTAATGGGGTCATCCCATGTACAGTCGATATAATAATATTCGCCGTCAAGAAGAAGGAAATTCCACTGGTGAGGTCCGCTTTCCGAAACTCTTGTACCGCTTACCCTGTAGCAGTCTATATCGAGCATTTCCATAAGGTACTGAAAAGCCGCAGAATATCCGGAGCATATAGCCTTTCCCTTTACAAGACAGCCGTATGCAGTCGAGGCATTGAGCAAGCCTTCATTTTCATCATTTTTTATCAGGTCAAGCGTTTCGGAGTCATAGTCTGTGTGGTCTACGATATAGTCATGTACATACAGCACCTTTTCATAGGTGTTTTCCTTTTTCTTTGCCTCTGTTATTATATTATTTGCCACACGCTCAAACTTTTCCTTATAGCCCTTTATGACATTGACATCCTCACTCATAAGATCCGGGTCAACATTCACAACAGTATAATCTCCCACCGTTTTCATATGATAACGGAAGTTCTTTCCTATCCAGAAAAATTCGGGGTGATCTTCAAGAACTGCATAATAAGCGTTTTTAAAGTCCTCCTGCTCGATATTTTCAAACGTGAAGTAAAGTGCATAATCCTCTATATCATATACTATCCTGTTATATATTTCCGTCTGCAATTCATTCAGATTTTTCTTCATGGAATACTCTTGTCTTTCCTTTGTATCCGTAACAACATAGCTTTTTTCAGAAATACTTTTTGATGTTTTGCGGCTCGTTTCAGACCTGCTTACGCTGCTATATTTTTTATTGTTGTCATCAAAGCTTTTTTCTATAAATTCGATGGAACAGCCTGATATCAGCAGTGATAAAGCGACAAAAGCCGCTGCCATTTTAACGGCTCTTTTTATAGCCATACATTTCCTCCTTTTCTGTCGGCGGAGCATCCCGACTCTCTTTACAGCTTTGTTTTTATCAGCCATAAGAAAGCATGCGCCTGCCGTTTGTTTGTAAACTGTCAGAATAATTATAACAAAGCTGCTCAATAAATACAACAGCTATATAATTACAACATTTTAACTTTAATATGCAAAAAGCGGCTGTTACGGCATTTATCTGCCGCAAAACAGCCGCCATTGTAGCTTGGTGTCAGAATTTCTTACAGAAGCGAACATAGCTTTTTGAGCTATTATATCAGTGTTCTGCCCTCGCAGTATTTACAGAGAAGCATATCGCCGCCCAAAGGCTTGAACAGCTTGGGAAGATAATGCTCTGTGGAGGTTATGCAGTTCGGATTTGAACACTTTACATTATGAGTATCGTATTTTCTCGCCATAGGCGTTCTGTCAGGCTTTTCGAGCATTTTCATTATGAGCGCCATTCTTGCATACATGCCGCATACAGTCTGATGGAAATATTTTGCTCTGTCATCATAATCGACGTCCTCTGCTATTTCATCAACTCTCGGAAGCGGATGGAGTATCTTCATATCACGCTTTGCAAGAGTGAGCTTTTCCCTGTCAAGAACGAATACGCCCTTCTGCTTCTCGTATTCCTCCATGCTCCTGAATCTTTCGCGCTGTATCCTTGTCATATACAGAACATCAAGCATGGGTATAGCCTCCGCAAGACTTGATACCTCTGTATATCTGCATCCCGATACGTTCATCAGGTCCTTTATGTACTGCGGAACCGTAAGCTCCGGAGTAGAGATAAGTACAAAGCTGTTGGCCTTGAAGTGAGACATGGTTTTTATGAGTGAATGCACTGTCCTGCCGTTTTTAAGGTCTCCGCACAAGCCTATGCACATATTGTCAAGCGTTCCCTTTTCGTTATAAAGCGTTACAACGTCTGTAAGGGTCTGTGTCGGGTGAAGGTGTCCGCCGTCGCCTGCATTTATAACAGGTGCTGCCGAATACAGCGATGCTGCCCTTGCAGTTCCTTCAAGCTGGTGACGTATTGCTATTATATCGGCATAGCCGCCTACTACGGTTATGGTATCCTTCAGGCTCTCGCCCTTTGAAACGGATGAATTCTGCGGATTGTCAAAGCCTATTATACTTCCGCCAAGTCTGAGCATTGCAGTCTTGAATGACATCTGAGTCCTTGTAGAAGGCTCATAGAAAAGAGTTGCAAGTATCTTTCCCCTGCATGCTTCAGAATATTTTTCCGGCGCTTTCATTATTTCATTAGCAAGAGATATTATCTCCATAAGCTCATCAGTAGTAAGGTTTCCAAGATCGATAAGATGTTTTGCTTTCATTTTACATACCTCCGGACAAAATAAGCAACAGTTCTGCATACTACGAAAGCCTGTCGAAAAACGGCAGGCTTTCAAAAATTATTTGTTATTGAATATCGAGATTATATCTACAAATGAGTCATCCGAATCACTGCTGTTTCTTGACTGTGATGAACCTCTCGGAGAGGGATTTGCAGATGACTTTGTATTTGCGTTAGGATATACCGGTGCCTGCGGAGCGCTCTGTACAGGATGCTGATTATAAACAGGCTGCTGATACTGCGGAGCCTGATACTGCGGAGCCTGATACTGCGGAGCCTGATACTGCGGCTGCTGCGGTCTTACAGGTCTTTCCTGCGGTCTTGATGAAACAGTGCCGAAGCGTGATACTTCCTGTCTCTGCATGGGGCTGTTGTACTGGAACGGAGAAACAGGCTTTTTCTCTTCCTTCTTTATTGTGGGAACAGGATCAAAATGATCTGTTGTCGGGAAGCCTGTTGCTATAACGATAACGCTGATAGTATCCTCCATCTCGTCATCGAGTGCAGCACCCCAGATGATGATAGCGTCTTCATCTGCCTGCTCGGATATCATTGTTGAAGCATCCTGTATCTCGTCAAGTCCGATATCGGGAGATGCTTTGATATTTACTATAAGTCCCTTTGCGCCCTGGATAGATGTTCCGAGGAGCGGGCTTGATATAGCGTTCTGAGCTGCTATCTTAGCCTTGTCCTTACCTGAAGCGATACCTACGCCCATGAGCGCATATCCTGCGTCTCTCATAACGGAAGTAACGTCTGCGAAGTCAAGGTTTACAAGACCGGGAAGAATGATAAGGTCAGTAATGCTCTGTACGCCCTGACGGAGTACGTCGTCAGCTGCATAGAATGCATTCTGAAGAGTTATCTTTTCTTCGCTTATATGCTTAAGTCTTTCGTTAGGTATAACGATAAGAGAGTCAACATGCTGCTGGAGCTTCTGAATACCCTGTTCAGCCTGTTCCATACGGCGCTTGCCTTCAAAGAGGAACGGAGTTGTAACGATACCTACTGTAAGGATACCCATTTCCTTAGCGACCTCAGCAACTACAGGAGCTGCGCCTGTACCTGTTCCGCCGCCCATACCTGCGGTGATGAACACCATATCTGTATCTTTAAGAAGCTCTGCGATAACGTCTTTATTTTCCTCAGCAGCCTTCTCACCGACCTCCGGCTTTGAGCCTGCGCCCTTACCGTGAGTTATCTTTTCGCCTATCTGTACTTTCTGATTAGCTTTTGAGCGGTTAAGAGCCTGCTTGTCTGTATTTACAGAAATAAATTCAACTCCTGATACATACTCTACCATTCGGTCGATAGCGTTTCCGCCGCCGCCGCCTACTCCGACAACCTTGATATGAACAATTGTCTCGTTTTCATTTTCAAATTCGTAAGGCATATTTATTCTCCCTTCAACATTCCTTCTGACAGAAATAAAAACTATCTTTTCATTCTGACATCAGCATAATTTTGCTTATTTTACAACTAATAATAATTTACCACTTTTCAAGATTTTTTTCAATACGATAATCAGATTTTTCTATATATTTATTATTATCAAGCGCTAAACATGCTTTTAGCGACTGTTTTTTGTGCATTATGACAAACGATTACTCTTCATCGTTATTATGAGTATCTTCATTTTCGTCATCGCCGCCGTTATTGTCATCACTGTAATAATAACTGCCGTCATTATCGTTATCATCTGTCAAAGTATCGTCATTTTCGTCGTTGTTCTGATAGTCTCCGTCTCCGCCTTCATCATCACCGTTGTTTTCATCGGTGTCTTCGTCAGAGCTTTCATCAGTGTCATCGCCGCTTTCGTCTTCGCTGCTTTCATCTTCACTGCTGTCTTCATCTGACGTTTCTTCCGACTCATCATCTGATGAATCCTCATCCGAGCTTTCATCACTGCTTTCGTCTTCCGAGCCTTCGTCTGTGCTTTCGTCCTTTGAGCTTTCATCATCACTGCTTTCTTCACCATCTGATGTCTGCTCGTTGCTGCTTTCCTCTTTTTCGGAAGCAGACTCCTGCTTTGACACCTCTGCTTTGGAAACCTCCGGCTTTGACGCATCGGGGCTGTCGGAATTGAAATACGATTTTCCGCCCTCTGTTGCCGCAAGTGAAACGTCAAGTATTCCCTTGTCATTTTCAGAGATATTCTGATCCATTATCTTTGAGGCTGTTTTAAGCTTATAATCAATATTGTCGGGACTGCCTATAACTATGCTCAGTCCGCGGCTTATCTTCAGAACTATCTTTGAAAGATTTGATATATCTATTGTTTCAAGCGTACCGATATCATATTTTTCCGCGCAGGCTATCATTTCATCGATATATTCCTTGATGTTCTCATCCTGATATCTGACAGATGAAGAAAGCTTTGGTTTTTCAAGCTTTGCCCCTAAAATTATGGGGACACTGCACTGTCTGTCGGTCGATATATCGATTATCTTTCCGCTTTCACTGAGAAGTATGTACTTTCCTTCGCTTTCGATAATAGATGTCGGAGTTGCTTCCCTGACTCTTATTATTATCTTATTGAACAGCTTTTTATAAATATCGACCTCTTCAACATAGGGGAACTTTTCGTATATTTCTCTCTCACCGGGAGTCGTCTTGCAAAGTATGAAATTATCGCCCTGCTTTATCATGCTTGCGGAAATTATTTCATCACTTTCATATCTTGTCTTTCCCTCTACCTGTATGCTGTCTATCTTAAAGAATACCGTAAGCGAGACCAAAAAGCATACCGCGACAAGTATAAGTATAGTAATTATATAGAACAGTACACGTTTTATCTTTCTTACACGGGGACTTGACGGCGCTTTTGCAGGCGGTATCGGTTCGGGATGATCGTCCGAATACCTGTCGGAATACTGATCCGGAGCTTTAGCGCGGCGTTCCTTTTTGAGAACGTTCTCCGCGCCCCTGTCAAATTCACGCTGAGTTGCATAGCTTTCGTCCGAGCCACTGTATTTGTTGTATATATCAAGCTCGTTTTTTCCTCTTTTTCTTTTCACGGGCGGTTTGCTCTGTGCAGAAGCGGCGCCGTTTTTATTTATTCCTGATCTTGAAGGATCTCTCCCGCCTTTATTTTGTCGGGAAGCTCCTGATTTTTTATTGCTCATTTACTTTTTCCCCCAGCAAACATATACTGTTTCTTTTATGACAAACTCAAATTTCATCAGCCAAAGCCGTTAGCTTTGAGCCGATATATCATTATTTTACCTTTGACGCTGCAAGCACTTCTATTATGACCGAATATATACGCCTGGAAGCGTCGGAAACAGCCATTTTTGCTGCGTTTGCCGAATACTCGGCAAGTATTGCCGGATCAGATGCAAGAGATCCTTTTCCTCTATCATTACCGCCGCATTGTTCTTTACAAGCGACATTGCATTATGATACTGATGATTTTCCGCAACATTGGGCGAGGGTATCAGTACTGACGGCTTTCCTGTAACCTCTATTTCGCTAAGAGTTATCGCCCCTGCTCTTGCAACGACAACATCCGCCGCAGCAAGACATACAGGCATATCGTTTATATATTCCCTGATATCAAGGTTATCCGCCTTTTCAAGATCAGCGCCCTTTTCCTTCAGAAGTTCGGGGAACCATTTTCCGTACTGACCATAAGCATGTATATGCTGATATTTTCCGTCCTTTGCACTTCTTGAAATGATATCCGCAAGCGCTTCATTTATCTTCTGCGCTCCAAGACTGCCGCCGAAGGAAAGTATGACGGGACGTTCGTCAAGTCCGAGCTGCTTTCTTGCATCAGCCTTATTCTGTCTGAGGATATCTCCTCTTACGGGATTGCCCGTATCGACAAAATTACAGTTCCCTTTGAAATGTGCCCTTGCGTCAGGCATTGCAAGCATTACTCTTGCGGCGTGTTTTGAGAGCATTTTATTTGTAACTCCGGGATATGCGTTCTGCTCGTGTATTATTGTCGGTATGCCAAGCTTTGCCGCAGCTCTCAGAACAGGTCCGCTGACATATCCGCCTGTTCCGATACAGATATCAGGCTTGAATTCCTGTATTATCTTCTTTGCTTCGCTGCTTGCGGAAAATGCTCTCTTTACTGTTACGACATTGTGCTTTATTGCACTGAATGACATGCTCCTGTAAAAGCCCTGTATCCTTACAGACCTGAATTCAAAGCCTGCCTGCGGAACGAGCCTTTCCTCCATTCCGCCTTTTGCTCCGATATAAAGTATCTCGGCGTCGGGCTGATGTTCACGTACATATCCTGCAATAGCGAGCGCAGGATTTATATGTCCTGCCGTTCCTCCCCCTGCAAAGATTATCCTCATAATAATTCCTCCTATACCTTTTCCAGATTAGATTCTCTTGAGATCGAAAGTATTATTCCCATCTGACATAAAAGCATTACAAGCGATGAACCGCCGTAGCTGAAAAACGGAAGACTGATACCTGTATTCGGCATCCAGTCGGTTATTACCATTATATTCAATATCGCCTGATATCCTATCTGTGCGGAAAGACCTATACCAAGAAGAGTTCCGAAATTGTCCTTAGCTCTCATTGATATCGTTATTCCTCTCCATACCAAAAGCGCGAAAAGACAAAGGATTATTGCAGCGCCTACAAAGCCAAGCTCCTCACATACGACTGCAAAAACAAAGTCGTTCTGTACTTCGGGGATATAGAGATACTTCTGTCTTGACTGACCGAGACCCTGTCCCCAGAAGCCGCCTGAACCTATCGCATAAAGTGAATTTCTCGTCTGATATGTCTTGTTCCATGTATCTTCATCAAGATTTGGTGTCAGCGCCTGTCCCCAGCCGTTAAGACGATCCATAGCGTAGCCTAACTTTCCCGTTACATAAAGCGCAAGTACAGCCAGACCCAACATCAAAAACAAAAGTCCGAAATATCTGAGCTTTACTCCGCTTGTAAACATCATCGTACCCATAAGCATAGCAAGTATTACAGTGCCGGAAAAATGAGGCTGAAGCAGGAGAGGTCCGCCCATAACTATGAATATCAGAACCGGCGGAACAAAGCCGTAGCTGAACTTATCCATTCTTTTGAAATGAAGCGAGCCCCAGTGAGCCAAAAAAAGTATCAGCGCAAATTTAGCTATTTCAGACGTCTGTATCGTAAACATGCCGAAGCCTATCCATCTGTGAACACCTGAATCTGTAGGCCATACAAGCGTAAGTCCGAGAAGTATCACTGCTGCTATCAGTATCGGCACAGCTAACTTATGCCATAAATTATAGTTAAAATAGGAAATTATTATCATAAATGCTATTCCTGCGACAGCAAAGATTCCCTGTCTTATAAGATAGGTATAACTGCTTTCAGTATATGCAAGAGCAGAAGGATAGCTTGCCGAGAACATCATTATAAGACCTATTATTACAAGTATCAGGATAAGCGCAAGGAACGGAAGGTCAAGTCCGAGCCTTTTTGAAAACATTTTTATTTTTGTTTTCACTCTTTTTGGAATTATTTTAAGTCCCGCATTTTCTTCGGTATTTGTATTTTTTCTGCTGTCAGGACGCGCCTTGCTTTTACCGCCGGTACGTCTTACCGGTGACGGCGCAGGTATTTTTCGTGCAGGTGATGAATCCATCCTCAATTAAGTTCACTTCCTTTCCGGGCTCCAAAGAGCCAAAACAATAACAATTGATTTTTATGAGAATGATGGTACAGTATAACCGCCCTTTGCAACAAGAATAAATGCGAGCGCTCCGCAGATAACTGTGAAAACACTGAATACTGCAACTATCTTCATTTCAGACCAGCCGCACATCTCAAAGTGATGATGTATCGGGCTCATCTTGAAAAGCCTTTTTCCCTTTGTTATCTTGAAGTAGCTGACCTGAAGTATTACTGAGAACATCTCAAGTATATATGTCAGACCTATAAGTATGAGCATAACGGGCATATCGCGAGCAAATGCCAGAGCGCACACAAATCCGCCGAGGTACAGCGAGCCTGTGTCACCCATAAACACCTTTGCCGGATTGAAGTTCCAGAGCAAAAATCCCAGACATGCGCCTGCAAGAGATGCGGATATTATTGAAACGCCTATCTTTCCGATATAGCCTGCAATGAGCATAAAGAATATAGCTGCAAAAAATGTTACAGAACCGTTCAGTCCGTCAATGCCGTCTGTAAGGTTGACTGCATTGACAACACCGACTATAAGAATTGCTGCCAGCGGATAATAAAGAATGCCTATATCGATATTTCCGACAAACGGTATGAATGTCTTTGTTGTACCGCCGAAAAGGAATACTGTCAGAAGATATGCTCCTGCAGCGAGGAACTGAAGCACAAGCTTCTGCACTACTGTAAGACCGAGGTTTCTCTTTTTGACAGCCTTTATATAGTCGTCAATAAATCCTATTGCACCGAATGCGGTTGCCATGAACATGCCGGAATATATTTTTGCGTTCATCAGCGGAAGTTCGGGGCGCGCTATTGCATTATAGAGCAGGTCGCATATCGTGCCGACAAATATCGTCGCAAATATGAACATAAAGCCGCCCATGATAGGTGTTCCCTGCTTTGAATTGTGCCACTGAGGACCTTCTTCTCTTATCGTCTGTCCGAAATGTATCTTCCTGAGAAAAGGCACCAGCCACAATCCGAATAATCCCGATGCGGCAAAAGCTGAAACTGCCGCAATAACTGTCCATATTCCTGTCATAAAAACATTTCCACCTTTCAGATCCTTTTACAGTTTTTTATTCCCTTTTTATCACTTTTTGAAATATCCCGTGACGGACGCTATAGGTATCCCTGCCGCTATAAGCACAGCCGTACAGACAAGCACATCGCTTACCGAATAAATGCTGCTGTTTATGCGTACACGGCTGAGTATCCCGCCGCTCACGATATCAAAAACGGTAATATCTCCCTGAGTGCTTATGTTCCTGCAAGCAACATCGGCTGAATAATTTTCTCCCGAAAACGAGATCATCCTTTCATCGCCTTCAAGGCTTTCGTCAATGTCCTCATAGCGCATTACAGTCCTGCGAAATCCCATATCGGAAACAGATCCGATATTATCGGGAGTTACAAGAGCGGTATCGGCTATAACATCAGCCGGAAGCTCAGGGACATTTTCCGAGCAGTAAAGGATAAAGTCTGTTTCCTCGGAAAGATCGTCTATACTCGTATTGTATGAACAGGAGTTGAGTATATCTGATATCAGCCTGCATATCCTTGCGGCGCATTCACACCGGAAAAATATCATCCTTCTGTATTTTACAGTTTTTATTCTGTTTGTCAATAAGATGCACCCCACTTTTTTTATCAGAAGCTTACATTATCGCATTATTCTGGTTAAAAGTGACGGTTACTACCGTATACGGATCGACCTTAGTTCCGGCAGCTATATCCTGTTTCTTAGCATACGAACCGCCTTCCGATACCTTCGAGCCTTTTATGCAAAGATTGAGTCCTGTTTCCGCAGCAAGCTGATTTACTTCTCCGAGAGAGAGATTTGAGAAATCGGGAACAGTTACCTGAGTTATCTTA